>NZ_JACLCT010000022.1:0-76292 GCF_014218915.1 Chryseobacterium sp. C2(2020) | reverse complement strand
GCTTATTTTTGAAAAAAGGCTCAGATTATAAAATCCAAGCCTAACTTTTCTACTTACACACTTTACGGGATAGTGTCGCAAACCTATCACAGTGTAGATTCCTGCGGAATGACACACAAAATGAATTGTTAGATTTTGCGAAGTTTCATTGATGGATACAACGCTACAACATATTCAAAACTATGATTCGTAAGAATTTCCACGTTTTGATTTATACAATTTATCAATCCTAACCCTCACAGGTTTTGAAAACCTGTGAGGGTTGAACAAATTCACCTACAATAACGGCGTATTCAGAAAATCATTCAAAGGCTTCATCACTTTAAAGATTTTGGCAAGATTTTTCACGGCATTTTTATCGAAAACTTCTTCATCTTTCAGGTTATAAACCACGATAAAACTTTTCAGTTTGAGATACTCTCTCATCGGATCTTCCTTTTCAAAACCCTGCGGAATTTTTTTCAGCTTATCATCCTGATCAAGATCCTGAAAATACTTTTTGAATTCTTTGTTGTTGATGACTTTAAGAAAATCTTCTCCATACAAAGAAATTTCTTTTCTCAACTCTTTTAAAACTGAAGATTCCGGCATATAAATTCCTCCGGCAATGAACGATTTCCCCGGTTCCAGATGCAGATAATATCCGCCTTTCTGACTTCCTTTTCCCATTCCCAGTGAAGCTCCGAAATTCGTTTTGTAAGGGATTTTATCTTTTGAAAATCTTGTATCCCTATAAATTCTGAACAGAGATTTCTTGGCATCAATTTTTCCCAGTTCCTCATCAAAACCAGACATTTCTTTAATGAGATCTTCAAGGAAAGCAATCACATTTTCCTGAGATTCCGTGTAAAGGTTTTTATTTTCCGTAAACCATTCGCGGTTATTGTTAACGGTAAGTTGATTAAGAAAATCAAATACTTTTGGAGAAATTGTTGCGGACATCATTCTGTAAAGTTTTTTTTATTTTAAATTGTAAAACTGATAAATTGTAATGATTCAAATGTACAAAAACCGAACTGTTTTCAATTATACTTTTTCCACACAAATAACCAAATAAAGAATTTAAATCGATCTGAAAGTTCAAAATTTTTGAAAATTCATAAATTACAGAGAAAAAATAAAACACATCTAATAAAAAAAAACAATGGTTAACATCTTTATAATTTGCACCCTGTTTTTTTGCATTTAATTTTCAAAATAAAAGTAAAAGATTAAAGGATTCTGAATTTAAGTTTGATTATTTAAAAATAATTCAAAAACAAATCAAATATTTATTGTATATTTGCAGAAATTTTATAATATTTAATGAATTTATTTACGGAGACCAATTTAAGTCCTGATATTCTTAAGGCAATTGGCGAACTGGGTTACGAAAGCCCGACAGAAATCCAAAAACAGACTATCCCTTTTATTCTTTCAGATATTCGCGACTTGATCGCACTTGCGCAGACGGGGACAGGCAAAACAGCAGCGTTTTCGCTTCCGATTTTGGATATGATTGACGAAACGAGTCGCAAAATCCAACTTTTGGTGCTTTGTCCGACGCGGGAATTATGTCTTCAGATTGCTAAAGACATAAAAAATTATTCTAAGTACATGGCGAACATCAAAACTACTGCAGTTTATGGTGGAAGTAGCATTATGGAACAAATGAGATCTCTGAAGGACAAACCACAGATTATTGTGGGAACTCCGGGAAGAGTAATCGATTTGATTAACAGAAAGGCTTTAGACTTTTCTGCCATTCATTGGTTGGTTTTGGATGAAGCAGACGAAATGCTTTCTATGGGTTTCAAAGACGAATTGGAAACCATTTTAAGCGAAACACCGGAAACAAAACAGACTTTCCTTTTCTCGGCAACGATGAACAAGGAAGTGGAAAGAATTTCCAAAAACTATCTTACGAAGCCTCACAGAATTTCGGTAGGTTCTATTAACGAAGTTAAGAAGAACATTAAGCACGAATTTTATGTAGCAGGATACCGTCAGAAAAAAGAAGCATTAAAAAGATTAATTGATTCGAACCCGAATCAGTACTCTATTATTTTCTGCAGAACAAGAATGGAAACTCAGGAAGTTGCCGATTTCTTAATGCAGAACGGTTATGCAGCAGATGCGCTTCACGGAGATCTTTCTCAGGCGCAGAGAGATACGGTAATGAAGAAGTTCAGACTGAAAAATATTGATATTCTTGTAGCGACAGACGTTGCAGCGAGAGGTCTGGATGTAAATTCTCTTACCCACGTTATCCACTATTCTTTACCGGACGATCCTGAAGTATTCGTACACAGAAGCGGAAGAACAGGAAGAGCAGGAAAAGACGGAATTTCAATGTCTTTAATTAAGCCTGAAGAAAGCAGAAAATTAAAGCAGATCAAATCGGCTACGAAAATTGAAATCACGGAAGGTAAAATTCCTACCGGTGATGATATTATCAAAGCTCAGGTTGGTGGAGTTTTCGAAAGTCTATTCGAAATTCACGAAGATTTCTTTGAATTTGATGATTCTCTGATTCCTGATTTATCGGCATTCACCAAAGAAGAACTGGCTCACAAACTGCTTCAGTTCCAACTGAAAGATCTTGCAATGTACTACAAAGACAGACATGATCTTGTGGAACAGAAACTGAGCAGCAGAGATGACGACAGAGGTTCAAGAAGAGACCGTGACAGAGGAAGAGACCGCGACAGAGGGGAACGTGGAGAAAGAAGCGACAGAAGAGAACGTGGTGCAAAACCAAGAAGAAAGAACGAAAATATGGTTCGATTTTTCTTCAACCTTGGTAAAAAAGACCAACTGAAAAAACTTGACGTTTTAGACATCATCAACAAAGCGACATCTTCAGGAAAAAGCAAAAAAAGAGCCGAGATCGGAGACATCGAAATTCTAGAGAAATTCTCTTTCTTCGAGGTTGAAAAATCTTTCAAAGGAGATCTTTTAAGCAATATTTCTACAATGAAATTCAGAGGTAAGGAAATGAGAGCTGAAGAGGCTAATTAATCTTACTGAAAATATATCCAAAACCGGCTGTAAAGTCGGTTTTTTTATTTGATAATCAGGCGTTCATCCAATGTTAACAAAACTTAATGTTATACCCTTTCAGGTAAGGCGGTTTTTTAAGAAATTTGCACACGAATTATAAAAACTTTACAATGGGAATTGGTAATATTTTCCACGCTTTTCAACCGAAAGATAAAATCTTCTTTGTGCTTTTCGAAAAAGTAACAGAAAACCTTGTAGCAATGTCTGAGGAATTCAACCACGGAATCAAAGATTTCGATCTGAACGACGATTCTATGTTGAAAAAGATGAGCGATTACGAACACAAAAATGATGAGCTTACTCACGAGATCTTCGTAGAACTGGGGAAAAACTTCATCACTCCTTTCGACAGAGAAGACATCCACACTTTAGCAACAGGATTAGACGATATCGCAGATTACATCTACGCTTCTACAAAATATATTTTCCTTTACAAATCGCCTGAAATGAAGGCTTATTCAGACTTTTCATTGCTGATTCACAAAGCTTGTCTTGAGATCCAGAATGCAATGAAAAACCTGAAAGGATTCAAAAATATGGAGCAGGTAAAAGAAGCTTGTATCAAAGTAAACTCTATCGAAAACATTGCAGACGATTTGTTATCCAATTCTATGGTAGAATTGTTTGAAACAAACGATGCGATCAACATTATCAAAGTTTCATCTGTACTTAATTATCTTGAAGTCGTAACCGACAAAGCAGAAGATGTTGCCAACACGATTGAAAACATCATGATTAAATACGCTTAATTAATAATTATAATTAAACAATGGAATTTCCGATTTTACTTATAGTTATTATTGCATTGGCTTTAATATTCGATTACATCAATGGTTTTCATGATGCAGCCAACTCAATTGCGACTATTGTTTCTACAAAAGTTTTAACTCCGTTCCAGGCAGTTCTTTGGGCAGCACTCTGGAATTTTGCAGCATTCTTCATTGCGGCTTATATCATCGGAGAATTTAAAATTGGTAATACAATTGCCAAAACAGTTAATGAGAATTTTATCACCCTCGAAGTTATCTTTTCAGGTCTTGTTGCGGCAATCGCATGGAACCTTTTAACGTGGTGGTTTGGTATTCCTTCTTCCTCTTCACACACGCTGATCGGAGGATTTTTAGGAGCCGCTTTAATGCACGCTTTTATGATGGATTACCACAACGTTGCAGCAGCACAGCCGGAATTGGGGACTTGGGAAACCGTAAAGGCAGCCGCTTCGCAGGTAACGCACCAGAGCGTTGTGAAATTTGATAAAGTAATCCCTATTTTCCTTTTCATTTTCATGGCTCCAATTATCGGGATGATTATCTCAATTATCATTACTTTAATTATTGTTCACCTTTATAAAAGATCAAACCCGCACAAAGCAGACCAGTCTTTCAAAAAATTACAGCTTGCTTCTTCGGCACTTTTCAGTTTAGGACACGGTCTTAACGATGCGCAGAAGGTAATGGGAATCATTGGTGCGGCATTAATTTACTATCACGTTGAAATGCTTCACGATCCGATTTATTTAAATCTTGAATCAGCAGCACGTTTTGATTATTTCGCACAGCATTATATCTGGGTTCCTCTGGTTTCGTTTATCGCGATCGCTTTAGGTACAATGAGCGGTGGATGGAAGATCATCAAAACCATGGGAACGAAAATTACAAAAGTAACTTCTCTGGAAGGAGTAAGTGCTGAAACAGCAGGTGCTATTACGTTATTCATTACAGATCACTTCGGGATTCCTGTTTCTACCACACATACGATTACAGGTTCCATCATCGGGGTTGGTCTTACCAAAAGAGTTTCTGCCGTAAGATGGGGAATCACTGTAAGCCTTCTTTGGGCATGGGTTCTTACCATTCCGATCTCTGCAATTGTTGCCGGAATTACTTATCTTGCAGTAACTGCATTATCTTAAACAGCTGAGATTACTCAAAATAATAAAACTTTGCTCTTTCGGGCAAAGTTTTTTGTTTTCTTAAAGTTAAAATTTTTATTAATTTTATGTAAGATTAAATTATAAGCTATGAGCACTGCAGAATTACAAATAGACCTGATTAATCAGATCACAGGCATTACCAACAAGGCAAGATTAAAAGAACTATTGCAGCTTCTTCAATTTCAAAACGATGAAGAAATCTACGTAACCAATGAAGAAGAAAAAAAAGCAGTTTCGGAAGCAAGAATAGAAATTAAAGAGGGAAGTATTTTATCTGATGAAGATTTTCAGAAAGAAATAAATGCATGGCTAAACAAATAATCTGGACAAAAAGAGCCAGCAATGAATGGCTTGATATTCTTCAGTATTGGATTAACAGAAACCAATCAAACTCATTCAGTATAAAGCTTAATAATTTAATCAAAAATAATTTAGAATTACTTTCTGAATTTCCGGATATCGGAAGAAAGACAGATATACCAAACGTTTCTGTAAAGATTGTTCATAAATACCTTCTTTATTACGAATGTGTAGATCATAAAATTTATATTCTCACCATTCGACATGGAAGTAAAAATCCGGATACAGTTCAATTAAAATAATTTTTGACTTAATAATAAATCTTCACTCTTAAAACGGTGAGGATTTTGTTTTATAAAGCCCTGAAAAATTGTATTTTTGTTCAAACTATTAGAATTTATGGAATTTTTAGACAGATATCAGCAGATTGTTGCGGATGCTATTACCAAATATACCTTCAAAGATAAGCCTACCGAACTTTACGATCCCATGAACTATATTATTTCGCACGGAGGAAAGCGTCTTCGTCCGATCATGGTTCTGATGGCCTGCGATTTGTTTGGAGGTGATCTTAAAGAAGCTATAAAGCCGGCTCTGGCAATTGAATTTTTCCATAATTTCACGCTGATCCATGATGACATTATGGATGAAGCACCATTAAGAAGAAACAAACCAACCATTCATACCTTACACGGAATTAACGTTGGAATTCTTTCAGGAGACGGACTGATGCTGAAAGCCTATAAATTTTTCGAAGATCTTGAGCCTGAGATTTTCAAAGCGTGCATCAGGATTTTTACCCATACAGGACTGCTTTTATGCGAAGGACAGCAATATGACATCAATTTCGAAACTCAGGAAAATGTAACGTTTGACGATTACATCAGAATGATTACCTACAAAACCGGAGCTTTAAGCGCTTCTTCCTTTGAAATCGGAGCATTGATTGCTAAAGCAAACTTCAAGGATGCAAAAGCCATTTTTAACTTCGGAAAGCATATCGGAATTGCTTTCCAGATCATGGACGATTATCTGGATGTTTTCGGAGATCAGGCACAGTTCGGTAAAAAACACGCCGGAGATATTTACGAAAACAAAAAAACCGTTCTTTACCTGATGGCGAGAGAACACGCTACAGAAGAAGAAAGAAAAGAGCTGGATTACTGGTACTCTAAAAAGACCGATAATATCGATAAAGTTTATGGTGTAGAAAAGATTTTCAGAAGAACAAAAGTAGACGAAAAAGCTTTACGTCTGATCGAAAAACATAACGAAATCGGGCAAAGCTATCTTCAGAAAATCGATATTCCGGAAGAAAAGAAAAAGCCGTTTGCAGAGCTTGCCAATTATTTATTGAGAAGAGAATCATAATTTGATAATAAGTCAATTTGAAAATGAGTAAGCATAAACCTTAAATTTTCAAATTGACACATTCTCAAATTTTCAAATTGATTAAATGAAGTTCAGAACCGAAGTTGATATCAAAGAATCGCAGAAGAAGATTGAAGTTGAAGATAGAATATTTTCGATTGGCTCCTGTTTTGCCTCTGAAATGTCTGATCTTTTTCAGCAGGGGCAATTGCAGACTATCAATAATCCTTTCGGGACAATTTTCAACCCTTTTTCAATCAATAACGCGGTTAAAAGACTTCATGATGCTGAATTTTATCATGAAGATGAACTGATTACCTTCAACGATGAATTCATTTCTCTGGATCATCATTCAAGTTTTGATACAAGGTATGTTCATCAGACGTTACAGAAAATAAATTCCGGTCTTGAGGAGGGAAATTCTTTTCTCCAAAAATCCAACTGGGTGATTATAACTTACGGAAGTTCATTTATTTACGAATTTACGCCTAAAAACAAGCTCGTCGCTAATTGTCATAAAATTCCTCAGAAATTCTTTGAAAAAAGACTTCTGACCTTTCAGGAACTTACAGATTCTGTGTACAATACAATTTTAAACCTCAAAGACATCTGTCCGGACGATGTTCAGATCTTATTTACTGTTTCTCCGGTTCGCCATACCAAAGACGGTATGATTGAAAATCAGCTCAGTAAATCCAAACTGATCACGGCAATTCATGAGATGATTGATGAACTGGATTACTGTCATTATCTTCCGGTTTATGAAATCTTGATGGACGATCTCCGCGATTACCGTTTTTACAAAGAAGATATGATTCATCCTAACAATCAGGCAATTAATTACATTTTCGAAAAATTCGGAAATGCATATTTTTCGGATGAGACAAAAGATTTTATTAAAGAAAATTTTAAAATCCACAAAGCGTTGGAGCATAAAACCAACGATGAAAAAGATCCGAAATACATCGAATTTAAAGAAAAATTGAACCTAAGAATTGAAGCTCAGCGAAAAAAAGTAAAGCATAAAATATTTTAAAAACTAATGGCTATTATTAAAAACACAGAAGGATTATCAACCGATCAATTAAATGATGAATTACAGAAAGGTGCTAAATTCGTAGTTTTTTCATATACAATTTCAATTATTTTCCTATCATCAAAAAGACCAAGTGATATTTATTTTATAAAATCTGATGAGTCTTCCTCAAAATACAGTTGGAAATATTCGCTGTTGACTTTATTTTTTGGGTGGTGGGGAATTCCTTTCGGACCTATTTTCAGTATTGCCTCTTTTTACAGAAACTTTACGGGAGGAAAAGACATCACAAATGAAGTTTTACATCAGATAAACACCCATCATGTTGAGTCTTCAAATTCAATAGAATCAAAATGATTGATTTCACAAAGATCGACTATCTGAAGAACGGAAATGAAAGGCAAAAAAGAGCTTATGAAGTTTTAACGAGATATCATATTTTTGAAAAGCTGAAGGAATATTCTCCCATTTTGGCAGGAACTATTCCCATAGAAATTGATATTGAAGATAGTGATTTAGACATTATTTGCGAAGTTGATCTTAATTTTGAAGAGGATTTTTTAGAAGAATTGAGCTTTAAGAAAATTGTACCTGCAGAAACACAAGTTACGGTGGAAAATATAATGATTGAAAACGAAAAAGCAATTGTTATGAATTTCAGACTGGAAGAATTTTCTATAGAAATTTTCGGACAGAGCAGACCAGCAACCAAACAGAACGCCTACCTTCATATGATTGCCGAATACAAAATATTACAGGAAAAAGGTGAAGATTTTAAGCAGAGAATAATAGAATTAAAAAAACAGGGCATCAAAACGGAACCCGCTTTCGGTATCTTGCTGAATTTGGAAAAACCTTACGAAGACCTGTTAAAAATGATATAAAAATGATTGACACACATACACATTTATACGCAGAAGAATTTGATGAAGACAGAAAAGAAGCCATTCAGAGAGCATTAGATAAAGGAATTACAGAATTTTATCTCCCGGCAATCGATTCGGAATCTCACGAAAAAATGCTCCAACTGCAAGCTGAATATCCGCAACATATCTTTTCGATGATGGGATTGCATCCCTGCTACGTAAAACCGGAATCCTGGGAAAAAGAACTCGAAATCGTTAAGAATTATCTCGATCAAAGGTCTTTTCCTGCCATCGGAGAAATCGGAATCGATCTATACTGGGATAAAACCACTCTTGATATTCAGGTGAAGGCTTTTGAACAGCAAATCGACTGGGCAATTGAAAAAGATCTTCCTATCGTAATCCACACCAGAGAAAGCTTTGATGAAACTTTTGAAGTTCTGGAAAGAAAAAAGCATCCGAAACTGAGAGGAATTTTCCATTGTTTTTCAGGAAATTTAGAACAGGCAAAACAGGCAATTGACCTGAATTTCATTTTAGGGATCGGAGGTGTTGTAACCTTTAAAAATGGTAAAATAGATCAGTTTCTGCATGAAATCCCTTTGGATAAAATCGTTCTGGAAACAGATTCGCCTTACCTCGCTCCGGTTCCGTACAGAGGAAAACGAAATGAAAGCTCCTATCTTAATCTGGTTGCCGGAAAACTGGTAGATCTCTATAAAACAGACTTTTCTGAAATTGACAGAATTACTACTGAAAATGCGAAGAAAATTTTCGTTCAGATTTAAAAATAAAAGCCTTCCGGATTTGGAAGGCTTTCGCATTATTTCTTTCTAGTGAAATTTTTATTCTTAGGCTTTTTAAAACCAACCGATGCCGCTCCGTTATCCGGCTTTGACTTATTTCGGCTGAATTTTGAAGAATTTCCTCTTGCCTGTTTCGGTTTTTCCCCTCCTGCAGGAACTGGCTTGTTGTTCGAATCTCTTTTCTGAGCAACCAGATCGTCTGTATGAAACGGATGATTTTTTACCACAGGAATTTTCATTCCGATCAGTTTCTCCGTATTGCGCAGATTCAGCAGATCCAGACCGTCTACAAATGAAATAGAAGTTCCTTCCGCTCCTGCTCTACCCGTTCTTCCGATTCTGTGAACATAGGTTTCGGAAACATCAGACAACTCAAAATTAACAACGTATTTAAGCTCATCAATATCAATTCCTCTCGCTGCAATGTCTGTCGCAACCAAAACCCTTGTTTTTCCGGATTTAAAATTGTTTAAAGCATTCTGACGTGCATTCTGGGATTTATTTCCGTGAATAGCCTCGGTTGTAATATTATCTTTCTGAAGTTTTCTCGCAATTTTATCAGCACCGTGTTTCGTTCTTGCAAAAACCAATACAGAATCTGAAATGTCATTCTTTAAAATGTGCGTTAAAAGATTCAGTTTATTATCTTTTTCCACAAAGTACACCGACTGCTTAATGGTTTCTGCGGTAGATGAAACCGGAGTTACCTCTACCTTTACCGGATTATTAAGAATAGAATCTGCCAGTTTCTGTATTTCTGAAGGCATGGTTGCAGAGAAAAACAAAGTCTGTCTTTTCTGAGGCAAAAGTTTGATGATTCTTTTTACATCATGCACAAAACCCATATCCAGCATTCTGTCGGCTTCATCCAGTACAAAAATTTCAAGATTTTTTAAGCTGATGATTCCCTGAGCAATAAAATCCAGAAGTCTTCCCGGTGTTGCCACGAGAATATCAACTCCTTTTTTCAATGCAGCTTCCTGATTTCCCTGCTTTACACCGCCAAAAATTACGAGATGCTTTAAAGGCAAATATTTTCCGTAAGCATTGATGTTTTCTTCAATCTGGATTGCCAGTTCTCTTGTAGGCGTTAAGATTAAAGCTTTTATATTTTTGTTTGGAAATTTGTTCTGAGCAAGATTCTGAAGGATAGGAATCGCAAAAGCTGCCGTTTTTCCTGTCCCTGTCTGTGCGCAACCCAGAAAATCTTTACCTTTTAAAATTTCCGGAATAGATCTTTCCTGAATCGGGGTCGGGTTGGTATATCCTTGTTCCTGAATTGCTTTTGAAATAGGATCTATTAATTGTAAGTCTGTAAAATTCAAATAAATTGTATTTAATAATTAAAACAAAATTCCTTCAAAATGAAGGAATTATATTTTGCAAAGGTAGCTTAAATATTTTTAATGGATCAATTCACTTTTGTCCATTGCTGACTGAATCTTAAATCTTCAAAAAACTTATATAATTCTTCAAGTTTTTCGGTTCCTCTTTTCCCGTAATCTTCAACATGTTTTGAGGTTCCGTCGGCAAAATTAATTCTTAAATGGGAGGTTGGGAGATCCGTAATATTTCTTTCCCCATATTTTTCATTGAGATTTTTTACATTCAAACCATCTAATAAAGCTGATAATTTATTATAATCTTCCTGCTTAATAGTTCCTTTAAAGGTTCCTTCACGGGGTTTATTGAAATCTCCTTTAGAAAATCCGTTCGTAAAATTAAAATGTTCTGCCTCAAAAACAGCAGTTCTGTCAGGATTAACCGTTATTTTAAAAATAGGACAAGATCCGAAACAGGCACCTGCTTCATATTCGATTTTTGAATATTTTGAATTATTTTTTTGCGGGGTACACGAAAATAGGAAAATAAAGGCAAAAAGACTGAATATATATTTCATAGCTTACATTTGAGTGGTGTGTTTCAATAATTGTTCCAAAATATTATTGTAGTAACTACAACTTTGAAAAGAATTTTCAAGCAGAAAATAGTTTCAAATGTATTAATTTTTGATACAGCATTATTTTTAGAATAAAAAAACAGAACTCTGACGAATTCTGTTTATAATAAACCGTTAAGTATATTTTAACCCTCTTGTGGAAGACATACCGGTAAATCTGGAGCACAAGGACTGTTCAATGTTCCTGCTGCATAGTAAATTCTACGTTCACAGGTAACTTCATCATAACATCTTTTCATACCGGGCAAAGCTCCTCCTTTAATTTCTTTTAATTCTTCTCTTTTAATTTTTTTCAAATTTTTCATAGTAATTAATTTAAGTTTTCAAAAATAATTAAAATATCATTAAGTAGTGATTTTTATTTTAAAAAATAAGAAATTTGTTACATTATCTTTACTCTGTATTAATAATCAATATCATATGAAAATATAAATCTAATTTTGTTGAGAATTTTATCAAACTTTAAGTTAAATAAAACTTTATTCCGAAATAAATTTAAGCCTATTTTTTTTAATTCATAATGACTTGCATAATCTCTGACAATAATTGTTCTAAATATAAAAAGGTATTCGGATAAATTTTTGTTATTTTGACAATTGTAATTTTCTGATATGTATAATTTCCTCAAATCCATTATTAAAAGTTTTATTCCTCAAAATGTTCTTGTAAAAAATGAAGAAAATTTTAGAAAAATCTTAAAACCTTTATATAAAGGGAAAAACCATCAGTGTAATGTATGTGAAACCCAGCTTAAAAATTTTGCAAAACTTAATAATGGAGATTTGATTTGCCCTGTATGCGGGAGCATTTCCAGAACCAGAAGACTTTATAAGCTTTTAAATGAGGAATTTATTGTTCCTAATATTGCTATATTAGATTTTTCACCTTTCAGAATATTATACAGAAAATGGAAAAAGAAAAACAACATACAATATTTTGCTACAGATTTCGGAACCGATTTTATAGCTGACTACCGCTACGATATTACTGCAATTACCTGTAAAGACGAAACCTTTGATCTCATTATCTGTTATCACATCTTAGAACATATTGTAGATGATAAAAAAGCAATGAGTGAACTCTACCGGGTTTTGAAGAAAAATGGAACAGTCTTAATTCAGACACCATTTAAAAAGGGAGAAATTTATGAAGATTATTCTATCGTTACGGAGAAAGAGAGATTAAAACATTTCGGGCAGGAGGATCATGTGAGGATTTATTCCGTTGAAGGTCTGGAAACCCGTCTTAAAGAAACAGGATTTAATACGGAAATCAGAATTTTTGATGAAGATGTTTATCTGGGATTACAAAAGAACGAAACGGTGATTATCTGCAAAAAATAAAGGAGAAACGCTTTGTTTCTCCTTTTATATTTTAGTATCGGTTAAATCCTATCCATGTAATTTCTTCCAGATCACATCTTTCAGTTCCATAAGACCTTCTCCGGTAACGCCTGAGAAAAATAAAGGCTGTCTGTTTTCGGGAAATTCTGCGGAAATTTCTTTCCTCAACTCTTCATCAAGAAGATCGGATTTTGAGATGGAAATAATAAAATCTTTATCCAGCAATTCAGGATTGTATTCCTTTAATTCATTTTCCAGAATTTTAAACTCCTGAAAATGATCTTCAGAATCTGCAGGAATTAAAAACAACAGGATGGAATTCCTTTCAATATGTCTTAAAAAACGGTGTCCCAAACCTTTTCCTTCAGCCGCTCCTTCAATAATCCCCGGAATATCTGCCATTACAAAAGATTTATAATTTCTGTAATCCACAATTCCAAGATTAGGTGTTAAAGTGGTAAAAGCATAATCTGCAATTTTAGGTTTAGCCGCAGAAACAGAGGATAACAACGTAGACTTTCCTGCGTTCGGAAATCCTACAAGACCTACATCCGCAAGAATTTTAAGCTCGAAAACAACGTATCCTTCTTGTCCGTCCATTCCTGGTTGCGCAAATCTTGGAGTCTGGTTGGTAGAAGATTTGAAGTGCTCATTTCCCTTTCCTCCCATTCCTCCTTCCATCAGAATAATTTCCTGACCGTCTTCCAGAATTTCACCGATGATCTCGCCATCTTCATTTTTAGCAATCGTTCCGATAGGAACTTCAATATAAACATCGGCTCCGTAAGCTCCTGTTAACTGATTTTTTCCTCCGTTTTCACCACGCTCCGCTTTTACGTGTCGCGTGTAACGCAAAGGAAGTAAAGTCCATTCGTTGGCATTTCCTTTCATGATGACGTGGCCTCCTCTACCTCCGTCTCCTCCATCCGGACCGCCCTTAGGAATATATTTTTCACGGCGGAGATGCGCAGAACCTGCTCCTCCATGACCGCTTTTACAATGAATCTTTACGTAATCTACAAAATTTGACATAATTTTAATTCAAGGTTTTATGTTGAAGGTTCAAAGTTTTAACCTTGAATTTGGAACTTTGAACCTTGAATCAAAAATTTTTACTTTTGAAACTTCTCTACTTCAGCGAAAAGTTTTTCAGAGATTTCATTGATGTCTCCGACACCGTTGATCTCTACATATTTGCCCTGCTGCTTGTACAGCTCGGCTACTTCTGCTGTTTTTGCGTAGTACTCTTTTATTCTGTTTTGGATGATCTCTACATTGCTGTCGTCTGATCTTCCACTGATTTCTCCTCTTTTCAATAATCGGTCTACCAAAATTGAATCTTCAACCACCAAAGAAAGGCATACATCAATTTCATCATTCAGTTCTTCTTTCACTATTTTTTCCAACGCTTCCGTCTGAACAGCCGTTCTCGGATAACCGTCGAAAATAAATCCTGCTGCATCAGTAGGTTTTCTGATCTCATCGATCAGCATATCTGTTGTTACCTGATCCGGAACCAATTCTCCCTTATCAATGTAAGATTTTGCCAATTTTCCAAGCTCGGTATCATTTTTCATGTTGAATCTGAAAAGATCACCTGTTGAGATTTGTTTTAAATTGAATTTCTCGATCAGGTTTTGTGCTTGTGTTCCTTTTCCACTTCCTGGAGGACCGAACAGAACGATGTTTATCATAATGTTGTTTTGCTTCCGGCAATCGGCACTGCTTTTTTCGGCCTGCTTCCTGCTTTTAGCTGTTTTTAAGTTATTATTAAATTTATTTCTTTATTTTACTTTTAAGCTAAAAGCTATCAGCTAATAGCCAACAGCGTTTTAATGATTGATTTGTCCGTCTTCTAACTGGTACAAATTGGGTAAGTTTCTTCCTAATTCATCATAATCCAGACCGTACCCTAAAACAAATTTGTTTGGAATTTCTTTCCCGATATAATCCAGCTTGAAATCCTTCTTATATACTTCAGGTTTCAGTAAGAATGAAGCTATTTTTACAGATTTCGGACGCTGTGTCTCGTTAAAATACTTGAAAAGACTCTCTACGGTATTTCCGGTATCTACAATATCTTCTACCAGAATGATGTGACGGTCTTTTACATCCTTCGTCAGTTCCATTTTCTGGTAAACAATTCCTGTAGATTCTGTTCCCACGTAAGAACTCATCTGGATGAAAGCAATTTCGCATGGTCCCGGATAATGCTTCAAAAGGTCTGAGAAGAACATAATCACCCCATTCAAAACACCTATAAAAACAGGAACTTCATCTTTATAATCTTCATAAATCTTTAAAGCCGTAGCTTTTACAATCTCCTGAATCTCGGCATCCTCCAGATAAGGAACAAAAGTTTTGTCGTGAACTTTAATACTCTCCATAAAAAATTTTAGTAGTTGGCAAAGTTACGGATTTTTGACGAAAGTTTTTAATGGATAAAGATGAAGAGTTTTTAAAATCATTGGGCTTTATATTTTCAATGCCCTATTACAGAATGCCTTAGAAACATTTAAAATCATCTTACCGAAAGACAAAAGAATTCACTTAAAATTAAAACTAAATTTTAAAATTACCCAAAATGTTAAAAATCAAATATTTACAATCGCATTATTTTAACATTGTTTTAACCTTTTTTCTTATATTTGCTGATTAGTCCAAAAACCTTACAATGTCTCTGTACCAAAGAATTGCTGAGAAGCTGCAATATATAAGCCCGAATTTTTATAAAAAAAGATATTTTAAAACCTTAAACAATCTTACCAAAGATAATTTTTCGTCGCGAAATGTAGAACCGGAATTGGTTTGGATTAAAGAATTCTTACCTAAAAATGCAGTAATCTTTGATATCGGAGCCAATGTAGGAAGCTTCCTTTATCAGCTTGAAAATAAGCTGGATCATGAGAACATTTATGCTTTTGAGCCCAATAAAAAACTGTATCACCGTCTGAAAAGATTATTTCCGGCAATGCGGATTTTTCCTTTGGCACTGTCTGACGAAAATACAACGGCTGAATTTAAAGTTCCGATCATCAACGGAAAAATGGTTGCTTCAAGAGGAACCCTGAATACAGATTACAAGGAAAAAGGCGAAGAACAGAGCTACACCGAAAGAGTAAAAGTAATAAAACTCGACGAATGGGCGGCAATTGAACATTTCAGCAGGCTCGATTTTATTAAAATTGATGTGGAAGGCAATGAAATGAAAACACTTCACGGTGCGAAGCAGATTATTAAACAGTTTTCACCGACTTTAATGGTGGAAATGGAACAGAGACATCACCAGACTCCGATCTGGGAAGAGATCTCAGAAGTTGAATCGTGGGGTTATGATGCAAACTACCTGAACAGGCACACTTTTGAGCTTAAAAAATTAACGGAAGAAATTCTTTTAAAAAACATCAGCGACGAAAAAAATAAAACGGAATACATCAACAACATTATTTTTATTCCAAAAAACTAATAAAAGATGAGTGTAGTAGCAAGGCAGGGCTTTAAATATTCCATCATTGGGTATATTGGTTTTTTACTGGGAACCGTTTCAATATTTATTTTCATGAATAATCTTGAGTTCTACGGAACTTTAAGATATATCATGCCAACCGCAGAAATGTTCGTTCCTTTCGTTGTGTTCGGGATTTCTTATGCTAATGTAAAATTTTTCCATAAAGTAGATAAAGACGGAAAAAAGCAAAACATGCTTTCATTATCTCTGCTTGCTGTGGTCATTAATTTTGCTATATTTCTGTGTATCTTCTTTTTTATTCCCTATTTTTTTCCGGAATTTAAGAATACCAAAGCATGGAAAATTAAAAACATTATTCTGCCACTTACTTTAACTCTTTCTTTTTGTGCAATTTTTAATAAATATATTTCGAATTACAAAAGAATAGTCGTTTCTAATATTTTTGACAATCTTTTTCCAAAAATTGCCAATCTGGGTGCTTTTCTTATTTTTATATATTTAGCATCACGGTACGCAGAGCCTTCAACTATTCCTGAAAAAATCGCATTGATTTTCTTTTTCGGAATGTTTGCCCTGATGTTTTTTGGATATATTTTTTACACGAATAAACTGGAAAAAATAAATCTGGATTTCAGTACAGATTATTTCAAAAAAGATAACTTTTACAAAGAGTTCGCCGCTTATAGTTTTTTCGGGTTTTTAGGAACTTTTGGAAATTATTTAGCCATCAACAACTTTATGATTGGGGAATTTCTGGGAATGGAAGAAAACGGAATTTACTCTACACTGTATGCTTTAATTTCACTAATATCGATACCCCAATTAGGTTTATTTAATATTTCAGCACCTATTATCAGTAAAAACCTTGCAGACGGAGATATGGAAGGTCTGGATAAATTTCATAAGAAAACATCCCTCACTTTGTATTTTCTGGGAGCGGTTCTGTTTTCATGCATCATCATCGGGTTTCCTTATCTTACTTATTTTATGCCTAAAAACGGAATTCTTTTAAGGGAATATCAACCGGTTGTCTGGATTTGGGGATCTGCGGTTCTGGTCGATTTAGCAACGGGCTTCAACGGAAACATTATTTCCCTTTCAAAATATTATAAATTTAATATTGTTGTAATGCTTTTATTAGCAGGACTCACCATACTGTTAAATCTTTACTTTTTACAAAACACAGATCTTAAATTAAGCGGAATTGCCCTGTCTACAGCTATTTCTCTTACCACCTACAATGTCATCAAGATTATTTTCAACTATGTAATGTTTAAAGTTTCTCCTTTAACGATTGAAATGATTTTTGTATCCATTATCTGTACTTTAGCGGTTACAGTTGCGATTGTCTTGCCTAATTTCGAAAGTAATTTCATCAACATGATTTACAAACCCGCCGTTGTGCTGATCCTTATTTTTATCGGAAATTATTTTACCAAGATTTTTCCTGTTGAAGACTATCTGAACAAAAATTTCATCAAAAGTATTTTTAAATTTAAATAGAAATTAATTCGTTTAATAGCTTTTCGAGTTTTTGCTGAACAGATTTTTTATCGAAATCTTTTTGAAAGTCGAATTGACTGTTTTTGAGTGATTTAAACTGCTCCAGAATATCTTTTTGCTCAGGAACAATAAAATCTAATTTTGAAGCATAATTTGAAGGAAAAACAGCTTGTTTTCCAAATTTGATGGCATCTCCAAGATTTCCCGTCATTTTTGTTTTGCCGTACACTTCTTCCTGACCGAAAAACGTAGTTTTCTGCTGAATAGGACACCACAAAACGTCCGTTTTCTGCATCCAGTCTTCGAAATCAGCTTGAGAAACTCTCTCTGAAAAATAGGTAACATTGATATATTTCAATGAACGTTCCAGATCTATAATATCTTTTAATTCTTGATTTTTTGCTCTTCCTAAAAAGACAAATTCAATGAATTTATTTTCAGGATCTGAATGTTTATTTAACTTTTCAAGATTGTTTATGACTGAAAAAACTCTTTTATAATCTCTTCTTTGCTGGGAAACTCCACCCGGAATAACAATAATTAACACTTTATTTTCCGGTTTTTTAAAATTTTTAGTGTAAAAAAGAGGTAAAAATCTAAATCTTTCAGAACTCAGTTCTTCATCCAAAACCAATTGTTTTTTTGCTGTCTGATAGACTTTTGATGAATTTAACAGACCTTCTTTCCACAACAATTTCAGTCTGTACATCTGATCTTCTTTGAAAATACTTTTGATAAGGCTGAACTTTGAAGATTTCACAAAGTTCATGTTGTGAACAATTACGGAAGCGTTATATTTTTTTACAATGGCAAGAAAGGTGTTGAAATAACGGTGAACCGTTCCGATGATAATTACATCATATTTTTTTAATTTCAGCTGGTCTAAAATCATTGAACTGTCCGACAGAAAAATGTTCTCTCCGGATTCAATGATCTGATCTTTTATCTTTTTTGAAAAATAATAATCTACGGTAAATTCTCCGGAACCGCTCATTACATTGATAAAATCCTGAGCAATTTCGGCGTGGGTATCAATTTCTATGTAGGCTATTTTTTTCAAAATTCTAAAGTTTGGGCTAAAGCCAAATTGTTTTTTATATTTCGTTAAACGTACTAAAATCCGTTTCTATTGAATAGATTTTATTTTTGCTTATACTTAATTAATCATAATGCTTAATTTTAACGCAAAGTTCGCAAGAGTTTTTAAATATTAACCGCTTTTAAGCTCGCAAAGGCGTTTCACTCAGCAGAGAACCCAAAGTTTTTTTAATAATGACGAATTGCGGACAACCACATTTTATTTAATTAATTACATTTTCAGCCATTTTTTCTTCAGCATATTCCAGCGCTGATTGTTGATGACTCTCTGTTCCTCTTTTGAAATTTTCAGTTCCAATTTCTGAGAACGGCAGTTTTCATACGATTTAATGATTGAAAAGAAAAACGCAGCCGATTTGCTTTTCGCGGCTTCTTTTGAGGAAGCAATGTAGGCTAAAAACCGGTTCAGCCCTAAAAAATAAAAATATCTTCCGTAGTAATCTGCCGGTTTTATGGTATAATCAGCTCCTTTTACTTTAATTAATTTCACATGAAGTTCCGGAAGAACAATTTCTTTCCAGCCCAGATTTTCCAGTAAAATGGCATCGATATTGTCCCATCCCAAAGTTTCACGAATGCCTTTCATCCTGATAAAACTTTCTTTTCGGTATGCTTTCATCGGACCTCGAACATGATGTTTGTTGGAATTTCCTTCGTAAATCCATTCTCCGTCTTTTTCAACATACAGTAAACCACCAACCAATCCGTATTTCGGATTATTTCTGAATGCATTTTCTACCGTTTCAAGATAATCTTCCGATAAAATGATATCCGCATCAAATTTACAGATGATTTCAAAATCCTCTATATTCTGAGTATTCAAGCCATTTTTAAAAGCATTGACTACTTTTGAACCGGGTTGGTGCGCAGATTTCTGAAGATCAATCGTTTCAAATCTTGAATCATGATCTGTATATTTTCTGATGACTTCCGAAGTTCCGTCTGTAGAACCGTCATTAACGACCACCACTTTAAAATCCTTAAAACTCTGCCGTTGTAAAGAATCTAATGTAAAAGGAAGATTGTTTTCTTCGTTATGTGCAGGAATGATGATTAAAAATCTCAAAAGAAAAATATAAATGATGAATAATAAGCGATAACTGATAAAATCGGGTTAGATTTTAATCATTTATCGCTTACCGTTACTATTATTTGTTGTGGGGTTTCAGCATATTTTTAGGATCAAGGATCTCATCCAGTTTCTCCTGAGAAAGAAGTCCTTTTTCCAATACTAAATTGTAGACACTTTTTCCAGTTTCCAAAGCTTCTTTGGCAATCGCTGTGGATTGTTTGTAGCCGATGTAAGGATTTAAGGCGGTTACGATTCCGATGCTGTGTTTCACCATATTCAGGCAGACTTCTTTATTTGCTGTAATTCCGACGATACATTTTTCGCGAAGCGTATCCAGAGCATTGCTTAAAAAGTGAATATTTTCCATGATCGCGTGAGAAAGTACAGGTTCCATTACATTGAGCTGTAGTTGTCCTGCTTCTGCTGCAAAAGTTACCGTAAGATCATTTCCGAACACCTTAAAACAAACCTGATTAACCACTTCCGGAATCACAGGATTTACTTTTCCCGGCATAATAGATGATCCCGGCTGCATCGGAGGTAAATTGATTTCCGACAATCCGGCTCTCGGTCCTGAAGCAAGCAATCTTAAATCGTTGCAGATTTTTGATAGTTTCACAGCAAGACGCTTCATTGCGGATGAATAGATCACATAAGAACCTGTATCCGGTGTAGCTTCCACCAGATCCGGCGCTGAAACAACAGGAAAACCTGTTAACTGCGCTAAATTTTTCGCACAGAGTGTTGCATATCCAACCGGAGCATTAATTCCTGTCCCGATCGCAGTGGCACCCATATTTACTTCTACGAAAAGATTGGCATTGTTATTTAATTTAGAAATATCTTCTTCCAAAGTAGCGGCAAAGGCTTCAAATTCCTGTCCCAAAGTCATTGGAACCGCATCCTGAAGCTGCGTTCTTCCCATTTTGATAACATCCTGAAATTCTTTTCCTTTTGCTCTGAAAGCTTCAACGATTTTCTCCAGTTTTTCTACAAGAGAAATGTTCATCTGAAGCAGTCCCATTTTAATTGCCGTAGGATACGCATCGTTGGTAGACTGGGAAAGATTGATATGATCGTTGGGTGAACAGAATTCGTACTGTCCTTTATTTTTCCCGAGTTTTTCCAGAACACGGTTGGCAATTACTTCATTGGCATTCATATTAATGGAAGTTCCTGCCCCACCCTGAATCATATCCACCGGAAACTGATCGTGCAGTTCTCCGCCAATTAATTCATCACAAACTTCAGCAATGGTAAAATATAAATTTTCATCCAGCAGACCCAGCTCATAATTGGTTTTGGCTGCCGCTTTTTTTACAAAAGCCAACCCTTTGATAAACTCCGGATATGAAGATAAAAGCTGTCCTGAAATTTTAAAATTATTAATCGCTCTTTGCGTCTGTACTCCATAATAAGCATTCACCGGAACTTCTAATTCTCCCAGCAAATCGCTTTCTTTCCTGAAATTTTCCATTACAGATTTTTTAATTATTTTGAGACTTTAAAGATAGCAAAAACGCACCGAAACCGATGCGCTTTCCTTATTTATTTTGTAGGATATTTTACGTTTAAAGCCTGCAATATGGAGAAGGTTTCCGCGTCCATTATTCCGTCGTAATTCTGCGGTCTGAAGTGATACTGGAATGCTTCTATTGTTTTTTTCGTAGCATCATCCCATTTACCGCTCAGATCCAAGGCATACCCGAATTTCTGAAGTTGTGTCTGTACATTAAAAATAAACGTCGGATCGTTGTATTTTGACTGGAAATCCGTAGATGTTGCCAGATCATAGAAACTTTGCTTCACGGCATCATCATACCACATTCCGATTTGGTATTCGTCGTATAATTTTTTCCATGGAAATAAAGGTCCCGGATCCTGTTTTCTTGTAGGAGCAATATCTGAATGCGCCAGAATATTGGTTGCCGGAATATTATATCTCGCCACAATATCTTTCACTAAAGCAGCTACTTTTTTCACCTGAGCATCATCAAAAGGCATGAAAATTCTCTTTCCAGAAGCATCTGTGGTAAAGCCTGAATTTACGATCTCAATCCCGATGGAAGTATCATTAAGGTTTTTATCGGCTCTCCACGCACTTACTCCGGCGTGATACGAACGTTTATTTTCATCCACCAACTGATAAATTTCGTTATCTCCTGTATTATTTACCAGATAATGCGCACTTACCGCCTGCTGAGATAATACGGTAATGGATTTATCATCCGGTAAAGCCGTATAATGCAAAATTAAATATCGTTGTCTGAAATTCTGTGCAATTGCCGGAAAGTAAGTTTTCACCACTTTATAACCTGCGGGTTTTGCAGAAACAATAGAACCATAACTTGCGGTGTTGTCATTTTTAGTAATATCTGCAATATTGGTTGTAAAAAATTCTACTCCGTGATCGGAAGTAATTTTAGGTTTTGGCTTATCATTACCCGAAGTCTGAGTAGCAGTTTTCGGCTGTACCGCGGGAGTCCTGGGGATGTACTGTTTTTTTTTAGCATTTTGCTGAGAAGTGCAGGAAAAAATCAAAGAACTTAATCCGATGATATATAATGTATTACGCATTTGTTTACTTTTTTTGTTGTTTATTACCTCAAAAATACACAAATTTTTCTTGAAAAATATTTGGTAAATAAAGAAATCTGTTCTATATTTGCACTCGCAATAAAGGAACAACGATCATTAAAAAATAAGATAAACAGGAGGGTTGCCGGAGTGGTTAACGGAGCAGTTTGCTAAACTGTCGACGCGAAAGTGTCGCAAGGGTTCGAATCCCTTACCCTCCGCTTTTCTATATATCTTTTCGGGGCGTAGCGTAGTCCGGTCATCGCGCCTGGTTTGGGACCAGGAGGTCGCAGGTTCGAATCCTGCCGCCCCGACTTTTTTTAACGCGCTTATTTACTAACTAAGCGGGAATCAACTTTATAATGGGTGCGTAGCTCAGCTGGATAGAGCATCTGCCTTCTAAGCAGACGGTCAAAGGTTCGAATCCTTTCGCGCTCACAGAAACCTCATAGCTCTTGTTATGAGGTTTTTTGTTTATATTAACTTTATATTTTTTATCCATCAATCTACATCACTCAAACTTCATACAGAACAGAAACATCAAATGGAAATTTAATTTCCCTTAACAAATCCGAGGCTTCTAATTCATGAAAAACAATATTTTCACCCATTGATAAAGATGTTGATTTTACTAAAAAAGCATTCTCTTTTTTATTATTACTTCTAAAAATGTCATTAATAACATTCCACTCTTTTCTCTTAAACCTCTTAAGGTTTACCAGAATTGATTCAATCCGCAAGAATGATATTTCATCGATCTTCACGCAATAGTATGTCTTCTCATGAGTTTTAAAGTTCTTGTCAATACAATGAAATAAATACACCTCCTTTTCAAACGAAACTACTGATGTAATAACATCGTCATACCAATCAATTATATGTAAATTAGTAATGGTCATTTGTTTTAGTTTAGCTTTTAACTCTTACATTATATTTTGCTCCGCAGAATTATGAATTTAGATGTTCTGAAATCCTTT
The DNA here is from genome assembly GCF_014218915.1 of Chryseobacterium sp. C2(2020). Classification (NCBI taxonomy): domain Bacteria; kingdom Pseudomonadati; phylum Bacteroidota; class Flavobacteriia; order Flavobacteriales; family Weeksellaceae; genus Chryseobacterium; species Chryseobacterium sp. C2(2020). The sequence goes on along the minus strand of NZ_JACLCT010000022.1, from coordinate 52,939 downwards.
GATATAAAACACAGTCCCATAAAAATGATAACCAACCTTTATCATTAAGCTTTTTTTACCATTTCCGATATAAACAACTTTATCCTGAAATATGTAAAATAAATCTTTTCTAACGTTCAGCCTGCATTGATCAATTTTCATTTCTAACAATTCCTGCTGTAAATTTTCACCTATATTTTCAATTCCGTATTGATAGAAATTTTTATTGGAATGGTGTTCTAAACTTCTGATGTTTTCAGTTTGTATTTTTGAAATAGTCACGCATAGCCTTCGTTCCAAATAGAAATTATAAATAAACGAAATCACAAGCAAAAGAATGAATAAAAACAAAATTTTATTTTTCATTTAAATTTCATCTAAAATAATGGTTATTAAACAGGTAAAGATAACAAAAACAGACGTTCAAAAAATAAACCAAAAATTATTTCAATTTTACTTTCATAATTCAAAAAAAGTTTATACATTTGCAACCACAAAAAACAAGGTAATTCTTGTTAAAAAGATGACCTCAATCGGGGCGTAGCGTAGTCCGGTCATCGCGCCTGGTTTGGGACCAGGAGGTCGCAGGTTCGAATCCTGCCGCCCCGACAATTTTAGGGTGCGTAGCTCAGCTGGATAGAGCATCTGCCTTCTAAGCAGACGGTCAAAGGTTCGAATCCTTTCGCGCTCACTTAAGCCTCATAACTTTGTTATGAGGTTTTTTGTTTACATTAATGTATGTGCTACTGCTATATTCTTTTTTCTAAATCTTTAAATAAATATTATGTCGGACATTCCTGTGAAATTTTACAGGAAAGATTAAGGAAACATTTATCGGATCATAATGGCTTTACTTCGAAAGCTAAAGACTGGATGATTGTTTATTCAGAAAGTTTTGATTCTAAAATTGAAGCTTATAAAAGAGAAAGGGAAATAAAGTCATGGAAAAGCAGTTCCAAAATCCAAAAGCTAATTGAGAGTTCAGCCAGATAGAGCATCCCGATTGTAATCGGGACGGTCAAAGGTTCGAATCCTTTCGCGCTCACTTAAACTTCATAGCTTTTGTTATGAGGTTTTTTGTTTATAATAACCCAAAGATATTACCCTCTTTCCTTTTTTAAATATTCAATAAACTTTGAAGGAGGAATCCCCATTTTTTCGATAAAAATTCTACTGAAAACGGTGTGAGAAGAAAATCCGCATTCTTCTGCAAGATAGCTGATCTTATAGTTCAGATATTCAGGATTCTGTTTTAACTTCATAACAATATAGTCGATTCTTAACTGGTTCAGATAGCTATTAAAATTGCTTTGTTTATGCTTTTTAATAATGGATGAAAGATAATTCGTGTTCGTTCCTATCTGCGCAGAAAGGACGCTTAAAGACATCGAAGGGGATAAAAACTGTTTCTTTTGTTCAAACTTATTCAGTTTATCCAGAATTTCGTTTTCCTTTTCATCAGAAAGATTATTTTTATTAGACTTGGTATTGTTTTCATCTTTTATCGGGGCTGGAATTTGCTTTTCTAAATGTGCATTAATTTCCATAAATCTTTTTTTATATTTTTTTAGCGTAAAAAAACGATGGACTAAATAAGCAGTAAGCAATCCTAACACTAAAACAGCTATCCATAGATAACTCATAAAGCTTTTTGTATGGTTCAATTCATATTCAAGAGGTTGTATTTGGTCTAAATTATAGAGTTTGGCAATGAAATCTGCCTTTGAATTGTAATCAAACTTTTGATTTGCCTTCTCATAAAGCCGGGAATATTTAAGATATGCTTTTTCATCTCCCATTTTATCAGTTGCCTGCATTGCGATTTTATAAAGTTCAAGCTCGTAGTTGATAAATCCAAAACTTATTTGTTTGGATTTAAGTGCCTGTTCACAGTAAGCCAATGAGGTTTTATATTTTTTTTTGAGAAGATAAGCCTGTGCTAAATAGTAAGAGTCGTAAAAAACTGTTACTTTGTCATCTCTAAACTCATTTAAATCTTTATTTGCCTTTTCAATAGCATCATCGAGATTTCCCGATAAAATAGCGTAATGAATTTCACTATCACGTACTCCTTCGCTATCCAAATCACTTAAAGACAAAGGTAAACTTTTGATTTTTTTTAGATAAAAAGCTGCAGAATCTAATTTTTTCTGCAGCAGATAGGCGTCTACAATACTGTTATATTTTTCCCGCTTAGCACGATTTATTTCTAGAAAGATTTCCGGTGCGATTTTTTTTTGATTAGCCAGATAATCATCCAAATCTTTTACTGCTTTTATGTAGCCTTTTATTTTCTTGTCAAAATCACCTATTACTCCATACACCAAACCTTCATCACCTCCAAAAATCAATTCCTGAATGTTAGACTTATCCTTGGATTCGTACATTCTCTTTTTTTTCAGGCAGAACAATGCCAAATCATTCTTATTTTGAAGAGCATATATTAACGCTATCATATTCAAATTGTTGGCATACATTGTAAAATCCTCTTCTTTTTGTGCGTAAAAATTAGAAATTTTTATAAACTGTAGTGATTTATCGAAGTTATTCATTATTTCCAGATAATACTTTTCTCCACAGATTCTATAATATTTCATTTTATCTTTGTCGGACAAATTTCTTTTTGCCATCTCATCACAATAGATTTTAGGATTTTTTTCAGAATAAGATTTTCTGATGAGATCACCCAAAGAATATTTTTGTAAAGAATCTGCATTCTTCTGAATATTTTTTTGTCCCGCTATGGCATGCACAGAAATACAGTATAGAAATAATATGAATATTTTTTTACGGAAGAAGCTTTTCATCATTCTTAGGTTTATACAAAAATAACATTTCAGTTGTATAGTATGCTTATTTTCTATGATTTAAAATACTGATATGATATGTTTTATCAATATTCTTTTTAAATTATATCAAACATAAATAAAAAGCACCTCAAATTAATCTGAGGTGCTAATCAAAATTATTTCTAAAAAACGAGGCTGTCTAAAATTAAATATTGACTTTTTGCCTTTCTGACATCAGCGAAAATAAAACGATTAAGATACTTTCCAACATTTTATTTCGCGGAATAATATTTTTAAAAACAACCCGTTTATTGTTATCGAAATTTGTTCAGAATTTAAAAAACATTCTTTTCCCAAATTTCGCTCTTAGATATAGGATGAAATCCATAATCTTTTCTGATTAATTAGTAAAGATCTTGTATTAATTATTGTAATTATCCGACACCCAATACGTTCCGTTGCTTGTAATGGTAACTTTATTAAGATTCGCTCCCCAAGCTATCTGATAGTTGGTAACTGCCGGTAATCCGTAAGCAAACTGTCCGCTGTTGGCTGTATTATAAATCGGATAATTTGTCCAGATATAAGTATATGCTCCGGAAGGATAATTCGCTTCATAAGAATTGTTGTAAATTTTCAGTTGTCTTCCTTTGCATGTAGCAGGATCCGGCAAGATGAAATTAGCTGCTGCATTGATTCCTAAAGGAAGTGTGTAAGGCGTTGAATTTCCTATGGAAACATTAAAACCAAGCGCATTGGTAGATTTAGCCTGCCATTCTATCAGATAATCATCAGATTTAACGATATATGGAGAGGAACCTGCCTGATTATTATTGGCATTAAATGTTCCTCCTGCACCCACAATCTTATAATCCACAAAAACAGCTCCTGATCCTGAACCTCCTACACAGTTCCATGCTGAACCATCAAACAGGGAAAGACATTTTTTGGTAGTATCATACACAATCATGCCGCGCTCTGAAGCAGATGCTCCCAAAGCATTGATTTGTGCCGAGGTAAGTCTTGTAGGTAAAAAACCTTTATCTGTAGCAGATAATTCTAAAAGCGCTTTGCTGTTTTCTGTATTTTTATCTCCGATGGTAACAGATCCGCTGTTATGGATAAAAGTACCATTGCCGGTTGAAGGCTGATTTTGAAAATAGGCAATTTTAGTATCATCCAGTCCACTGTTGTATACTGCTTCTGTACCTATTGCAATTTTTTCCACAGCTATTCCCGACTGAGCTTCTACATGAGATACTGATGATAGTGCAAATGCACCTGCAATGATAAATAATTTCTTCATTTTTTGTTTGATTTTTATTTTATTTAACGATAAACTTGGTTTGATACTGGTTTTGAGCATCCTTAATTGTAAAAATGTATAATCCCTGATTCAAAGGATTGATTCTGATTTCCTGTACTCCTCTACCGACAGTATTAATGTTTGAAAGAAGCTGAACTACATTTCCTGCTGCGTTATAAATTTTTATCTCAGCATTTTTGTAAGACTCTCTTGAAGAGAGCTGGAGAATCCCCTGCTTTGCCTGTGAAGCTGCTAATTTGGTAGTTTCTGTATTTACCAAATCCTGAATATCTTTCTCTTTTCCTCTGCTTATTTTCAGAAGACCAACTTTTCCTTCAGTTGAAGATGTTTTATTACTTTGATGTAGTACTGCGGTAAACAAAATTCCATTACCGTTTTCATGCTCTTTATTCGCAGGTAATTTAAGTTCCTGCAGTTTTGCAATACTTCCTTTTAAATTCGTAATGTCTTCATCGGTAAATAATTCGCAGGCAGCTTTTGTCGTGTTAAAATTGCTTATTTTTAATACTACCAAATGATCTTCATTATAATTAAAAGTATTTGCAGGATATGCTTTGTTTTCAGGATTATTGCTGTCTGCTAAAGTAAATACAAATTGTTTTCCCACATTTTTTACCGCCAGTTGTACAAAGCTGTTTCCTTTATACATGGAAGTTGGTACTTTCAGATCCAGAAGATGAAATTCTTTTTTTTCATCAATTTTCGAAAGGTTAAGGATAAAAGAAACCAGCAAGGTATTTTCTTCTTTGGAAACGTTGGTATAAATGTTTTGTAAAGCTCCCAATTCCCCTATTACAAAGTGTTTTTGCGTAGTTCCATAACCCGGATATGCCATCAGGTTTTCCGCAAAAAGCCCTTCGTTTATGCTTTTAGCGATCTTGCCACTCGTTGTTTTTGTAGTGGCGTACTTTTCGTAATTTTCTGTTTTCAGTGTCTGCTGGGCAAACCCTAGTGAAGAACATACTAAAAGTACGAATACATATTTTTTGTTCATAAAAATTATTTTAAAAAAATTCTGTTTTATAATTTCTTAAAATCAAGAATGTTACATTTTTTTACAGATTATTCTGTTTCTGTTTTAAATTCAGAAAGTTTCAAAACATCAGAAAAATCAAGGCTGTGTTACTACAAAAAAGTTACTGTTTGGGGTAAAAGTATAGGTCTGATTGGTAGATCCGCCCAGTGTAATATTAATTTCCGGATAATACGTACTGCCGTTCGTTAAATAGGCTGCGAAAATATAGGTTCCGGTAATTGTGGTTCCCGAAGTATTGATAGACTGTGATGATCCTGAAACTCCGTTTATGGCAAAACTGATAACCGGTGTAGCTCCCGTTCCGCTTCTCGTAAAATTATACGCAATAGAAAAAACTCTTACTCCGTCGCCTTTTGCTGTAAATTTCCCTGTTGAAATATCAAATTCATTTAAATTATCTGCCACCTTTCCACCGAATGTTTTATTGTTTAAAGCAATCTGTGTGGTAGAAGAAGTTCCGGCAGTAATCACAAAACTCTGTGTTCCTGTATTGGTTGCCGATGCTCCGGATTTATCCACTGTTGTAGGTTCCCATTGCGAAGTTGTACCATTATATTTGAGGTATTGTTTATCTGTGGGTACGGCTGTACTTACATTGGCTCCCTGCAACTGATTGGCATTCCATAAAGGAGCCGTATTATTTACCGTAACCGAAGTATTTGCTCCGTTTACAACAGCACTTGTTCCGTTAGTAATGGTTACCGGATTTGTAGCCGTGGAAGAGCTTGTACCTGTATTAAGATCATTTCTGGTGATAGCGATTGTGGCTGTTCCTGTAGAAGCACTTACTGTGATGGGAGCTGTTGCAGATAAACCCGTAACACCTGTATTTGATAATGTTCCGGCAGATAATCCCAATCCTGATCCCAGTGTAATATCATTCAATTGCCCGTTTGCATCTGCTCCCAAGACTTTTGTAGCAGTACTTGCCGTAGTATTGGATACCCTTGCTGTACCCGCAACATCTAATGTAGCTACAGGGTTTGTAGTATTCCCAATTCTGGTATTCCCAAATAAAATGTTGTTGTCTGCATCTGATTGATAAATACCATATTGAGAATCTGTACCGTTTATAGTACCAATGTACAAACCGTAACCATTCTTAACCTGAGAAGCAGAAACTTCCGAACGCAACCCTATGGATTGAGTACCTGTACCATAAGTCCCCGATGAAATAAAACCCTCTACACCAATTCCATTGCCAGAGATATTACCTCCAGTAAGCAGACCTCTTACTCCATAAATATTGGGAACAGAAAAATTTCCTGCCCCCCCAACTTGTGCTTTTAATCCCGCAACATAGCCTGATCCAGATACAGTTCCTGCGTTATTAAAAGTTCCATCATAAGCAGCGGTAAAAAGACCTGGAGTTGCAGTAGTAGTTGTTGTACGAATAGTAACTGTACTTGCATTACCACTAATGGTTTGTCCGCTGTATGTAGCTCCATTATCTAAAAATAAATTTTGAAAAAGACCTCTTATGGGAGCTGTTCCTCCACCACGAAGGACGTCAAACAAATACGTTCCAAAATAATTGTTATTGACAGCTCCTGTTACAACCGAGTTGAAGCGTACATTTGCCGTTCCTGAATTTCCAGCTGGAATACTGGTAATTTCGTTCCCAACGGCAAAACTGCTTGGAAGGTTTTGATAACTAGTCGAAAGTGTAGCTGTTCCTCCAGTCCAGTTTCTATCAGCATCTTGAACATTGGGCGATGCAGATCTGTCTAGGATATTTCCATAATGTACGTGACCATTGCTGTTCTTTACACGCATAATCTCGCTGTTATTTACTTTAACCTGAAAATCTTGAGCATCTGTGGTTCCTAAAAATTGAGTTCCAGAAGGAACAGGATTGGTTCCAGAATTCCCAGTAAGTGCCCAGAAATTTCCATTGGCAACACCAGTTCCATTGACTACTTTCTGCCAAACCTTATTGCTATCGAAATAGTAATATCCTTCTGAGGTTACGTTTATTGTTTTTGTCGTAGTAGGATTTGCTGCTGCTGTTGCATACACCAAAGTTCCTATTTGTGGAGTATCATACAAAGCATCTTTTGCTTTCAATTCATCTCCTGTAAGACGTGGAGCAAGAATTCCATCTGCAGCATTTACGTCTGTTGGATTTCCAGCAACATCCAATGTTGCATTGGGGGATGTGGTATTGATCCCTACTTTTCCGGGAGATGTCTGTGCATTTGTTAAAATTCCGGTCATGGATAATACCATTACGAGTACAATTTTTCTATTCATGTTTTTTTATGATTTCCTTATTTAATTCAAATAATTTGATTGAGATCCGATAGTATCAACAAGTAAGCTGAGAGGATGTAGAAGAATTAAAAGTTGGGCAAAATTATCATTTATCGTTCTTCAAAATAAACGAATGATTCAACAAATTACGATTTTATATAATAAAAAAACAACATCAAAAAATTGAAAATCAACAACTTAAACCCATCAATATAATTTTTTATTCTCCATGTATTTTCGGAGTAAAAAAGACCTGAAAATTTCAGAATATTCCATAAAATCCGAATTAATGGAATACATTTTTTTTTAAGAATTAATCTTTTTAAAGAAATTTGCTTCGGTTAAAAGCTCACTCTTTTTATTAAACTATTTAAAGTAATTTCAGAGTTAATCAAAAAAGATCATTTAACATTATGATGAGAATTTCCAAGGTTCTCAGAAGAAAAAAATCAGAAGTTTTTTTACTGAACTTCTGATTCTTTATTATTAAAAAAACACAAATTATGGCTTATAAATCTATTCACATTGGCACACTCATACATCAGAGGGTAAAAGAGAGCAATATGGATATGAAGAGAATTACACATTTTTTTAAGTGCTGTGAAGAGCAAATTCAAAAACATTTTGAGAGTAAAGACATCCGATGCGAAGATCTGCTGAAATGGTCTAAGCTGTTAGAATATGATTTTTTCAGGATTTACTCGCAGCACCTGATTTTGCATGCGCCCCAGAGAAATGTAAATTATAACAAAAGATCTTCTGGGAAAACCTCGTCTTTACCACAATTCCGGAAAAACATCTATACCAAAGAGATTATTGAGTTTATTCTGGAAAAGGTAAATAACGGAAAAATGTCTAAAAATGAAATTATGGATCAGTATAATATTCCTAAAACCACCTTATATAAATGGATTTACAAACATGATAAAAGTCTCATCAGGCAAAATGAAACATCAATCACATAAAAATGCAGACCATATTACGCGGCGTCAGCTTAAAGAAAAAAGCAAACAGGAAATCATTCATCTTTTAGGAGAAAAAAATTTAGCCCATTCTGAAGAAGATCTGTGGATTTATGTGGAAAGAAAAAAAATAATGAAGAAAGTTCTGTATGTGTATTTTGAAAATGAAAAGGTAAGTTTTACAGTAGAAAGATATTATTATTGGTATGAAAGAATTAAAAAAACCGAATTATAAAAGAATTTACAATGATCTGTTGTCTGAAAAATATCCCGAAAAAAAGGAAAAATGCACAAAGCTGCTTTCCAAAAAACATCTGTCTTTTGTAGACATTATAAGACTGAATGAGCTTATATTCGGTAAGAACAATGAAGCTTTTAATCAGCAATACCGTTCCTACGACAAAAAAACAATATCTGAGATTCTTGAATATCAAAAAAAGAATAACCTCAACAATAGCCAGCTTGCCTCTCATTTTAAAATGAGCAGAAATACCGTTACAAAATGGAAAAAAATAAAAAAAACACTTCATATATAACAGCGTCCTGATTTGTTGACCAATACATGATTTCTGAAACAGCAGGACAAATTAATTCAACCTCAAAGTTGCAATTAAAAACCAAAAGAGGACTGAAATGGATCAGTCCTCTTTTAATTTATACACTGTAAATCAATACACAATCATTGATTTCTTTTATTCCAGTTTGTAAGAATTTCCGTCCCAACTATACACTTTAGTAGCCTTTTTCTTCTTTTCACGATCTTTTTCATCCTTTTCCATTTCTTCCATTTTAAAGATGAAAGCATTGGGAATTCCGCCTTTGTCATTCGGGAAGACAAATTCTTCAGAATGGTAATAAACATCGGCATCACCAACATTCATTAATTGTGGTAAAGCAATCAGTTTTTTATCTTTAAACAAAATATATTGATCATAACTTGGAATTCCACAAGCCTCACCTGAAACAGTGGCTTTTAAAGTCAGTTCAACATTTTTCAGCTTATGATTGCTTTCCGTTGCAAAACTTCCGTAGCTTAAACTTTCTCCCGAACCTGTTTCAAAAGAAACCTCATCAATCAGCGTATTCCCTTCCATAACTTTTACAGAAGCGTAATTCTGCTGAATGCTTCCGTCAAAATCAGGATTTTTCTTCGCTAATGTTTTGGTGAGACCGAAAAGAAAATCGTAGCCATTCTTATTTCTATATCCTACACAAAGATTTCCGCCCCAAACGTAGCCTTCTGAAGTTGAATCGCCTTTCTGATAAGAAATTTTAAACCAGTTCGCTCTTCTTTCACCTAATTTCAGGATCGTTTCGTCTTTTTTAATAATTAAAATCTGCTGATTGCTCTGCAAAGAATCTAAAATTGGAGAACTAATATTCGGAGACTGTCTTATTCTCGTCCAATCCGTGAATATTTTCTGTGTTTTATTTTCTTCAAAATCGAAAACTCCGTTTGCGTACACGTAATCGTCTTCCTGCGCAGAGAAAATCTGAACAACGAATACAAGCAGAATGGTGAAAAAGGTTTTCATAAGATTTGGTTAAAACTGAGGTTAAGATTAAGGCTAAGATTGAGGTTTAGGCTAAGTGAAAAATGTGATTATTTATTTTTCAAGCAGCAAACTTACCCACTCTTCTCTCTGAAGTTTTTTTGTAAGCGTTAAACCGTTTTCTTTACACACTTCAAGAATATCATCCACATCGAAGAAACACAATCCGGAAAGCAGTAATTTCCCACCTTCATTTAGTACAGAAACATACGTTGGAATATCTGAAATTAAAATATTTCTGTTGATGTTTGCCAAAATAATATCGTAATGTTCTTTGCCTAAATTTTCTGCAGTTCCCAGCTCAATATCCAGTTCCACATTATTTCTTACTGCATTTTCTTTGGAGTTTTCCACCGACCATTCATCAATATCAATCGCTTTGGTTTCTCCGGCTCCGATCTGTTTTGCATAAATTGCCAGAACCGACGTTCCACAACCCATATCCAGAACTTTTTTACCTTTAAAATCAATATCCATCATCTGCTGAATCATCAGATGCGTTGTCGGATGATGACCTGTTCCGAAAGACATTTTCGGCTGAATAACAATTTCGTGCATTCCCGGAACTGATTCATGGAACTCTGCTCTGATCAAGACTTTATCATCAATATTAATAGGCTCAAAGTTCTTTTCCCACTCTTCATTCCAGTTGATGTTCGGCATTTCCTTAAAAGTGTATTCAATTTTTACCTCATCATTCTGAAAAAGCGGCAACGTTTTCAGCTCTTCTTCAATAAATAAATCTTTCTGAATATATCCTAAAATACCATTGATTTCTTCCGTAAAACTGTCGAAACCTATCTCAATAAGTTCTGCCATTAATATTTCGTTCCACGGCTGAAGCGGTGTAATTTTGAAATCGAATTCTAAATAATTTTGCATGTGAATAATTTGTTGCAAAAATAAAACTACTTTTTTGATTTATTGGAATATTGCTGGTTTTGTTTTTAAAGCGATCAGTTTTGTTTTTAACACAAAGTCCGCGAAGATTTTTTTTAATAATGTACTGCATATTCTTCGTTCGCAAAGGCGTTTCACTCAGCAAAGGTGACACGTTTACTTTGTCATTCTGACGAAGGAAGAATCTATCTTTTTTATTTACTAAAACATTGCTGATCTTGTTTTTAACACAAAGAGCGCGAAGATTTTTCTTTTAAAACCTTACTGCTTATTTTTAAGTTCGCTAAGGCGTTTCACTTAAATAAGCACGCAAAGCATTTTTTTAAACTTATCCTTCAGTTTGCCTACAAGTTCTTAATCCTTCTTAACTGCTTAACTGTTCTTAATGGTTTTCTTTTTAAACGCAATAAGCGCAAAGGTTAATTTGAAATTATTGAAAACATTTTTCGTTCGCAAGGGCGTTTCACTTAGCAAAGGTGACACGTTTACTTTGTCATTCTGATGAAGGAAGAATCTCTATTTTTTATTTCTGGAATATTGCTGTTCTTGTTTTTAACGCAAAGTCCGCGAAGATTTTCTTTTAAAAACTTACTGCATATTTTTAAGTTCACAAAGGCGTTTCACTTAAATAAGCACGCAAAGCATTTTTTTAACTTATCCTTCAGTTTGCCTGCAAATTCTTAATTCTTCTTAACTGCTTAAATTCTCTTAATGGTTTTCTTTGTCATTCTGACGAAGGAAGAATCTCTATTTTTTATTTCTGGAATATTGCTGGTTTCGATTAGTTTTGTTTTTAACGCAAAGTCCGCGAAGATTTTTCTTTCAAAACTTACTGGATATTTTTAAGTTCGCTAAGGCGTTTCACTTAAATAAGCACACAGAGAAATTTTTATTACATTCTAATTATTTTTAAGCTTATCCTTCAGTTTGCCTGCAAATTCTTAATTCTTCTTAACTGCTTAAATGTTTTTAATGGTTTTCTTTTTTAAAAGTAATAGGTGCAAAGCTTCTTTGAAATTATTGAAAACATTCTTCATTCGCAAGGGCGTTTCACTCAGCGAAGGCGACACGCTTACTTTGTCATTCTGATGAAGGAAGAATCTCGACTTCTGACGGAAGAAAAATCTGTTGTTTATTGATTAGAGATTCTTCACTCCCACTTCGTTCCCGTTCAGAATGACAGATTTCCCGCAGAAAAAAAGCGAACCGAAGTCCGCTTTTTACAATAGTTTCATATCTTGAGTCCGAAAAAATCCAGAACTCAAAACATTAAACTTTCAATTTTAAACTTTAAACTTTAAACTTTAAACCAGTTAAGGATTTGTAGAGAAAATAGAACCGTTTGCGATCAATGCTCTTCTGTTCATTTTTAAAATATCTCTTACCCATTCTGCAAAATCTTCCGGCTGAAGAACTTTATCAGGATTTCCGTCTGTTAAACCGCCCTGAATCGACATATCTGAGGCAATCGTGCTCGGTGTTAAGGTAATCACACGGATATTCTGTTTTCTCCATTCTGCCATCATTGATTGAGACAGGGAAACAACTGCTGCTTTTGAGGCTGCATAAGCCGACATATTCGGTCCGCCTTTCAGACCTGCAGTAGACGCAACGTTTACAATATCTCCCTCTCCTTTTTCTTTCATGAAAGGATAAACTGCTTTTGCTGCATAATATACTCCGAAAAGATTGGTTTTAATCACCTGTTCCCAGGTTTCGGAAGGCATTTCTTCGATAGAACCGAAATCTCCGATCCCTGCGTTGTTAATTAAAATATCAATACCACCTAACTGCTCCGCAATGGATTCGATCCCTGCTTTTACATGAATTTCATTATCAATACTGAAAACCGCATAAGCCGATTTTACTCCCAGTTTCTGGATTTCATCGACTACCATTTTAAGGTTTTCTTCATTTCTTCCCGTAATGGCTACGTTTACTCCTTCATTTGCCAAAGCTAAAGCTACTGCTTTTCCCAATCCTCTTCCACCTCCTGTAACGATGGCATTTTTTCCGTTTATATTCATTTTTAAAGAATTTTTTATTCGTTGATGCAAATTTACGAAACATTAGCCGAGCTAAAAATCCGTATTATGATTAATTTATAAATAACCGCTTATGTTTAAAGCAAAACCGACTCCAAAGTAGAGCCGGTTTCTTTGAAAGTATAGTAATAAATGAAAATTAAGGAATAATAATCTGGTTCTGTACCTCAAATTCTTCTGTGGCAGAGAACTGGTTTCCATACATATCCGTTGCTCTTACCTCAACTTTATGCTTTCCTAAAGAAAGTTTTTTCGGGAAATCTCCGGTCCAGATGTGTTTTGAAGATTCCGGATTAGAAGGCCTTCTTCCGGGGAAAATATTCTGCGTAGTATCCCATTTGAAAACCGACATCGCAAAACTCGGATCTACGGTTTCGTCATACTGCATTTCTTCCCATTTTTCGCCGTCTATTCTGTATTCTACTTTGTCTTTTTTACTTCCTATGAAGAAGTTTGCCAGAACTTTAGCAGACGTTTTTGAAGGGAAAGGAACTACTTTCGGAACATATAAATTGATCTGATAATCTTCCGGTTTTCCGGCAGTTTTGTATTTTACTTTGTATTCGTTATCGTTAAAGCTGATGAAAGAATATCCTTTTGCTGTTCCGTCTCTCATTGTAGAAGTAGGCAATCCCAAATCATCAGAAGTTCCGGACCACCAATCGCCGCAGGTTGTTCCTACATTGTATTCATGAAGATCTTTTGAACCGTTCCATCCTGCTTTTTTCCCGTAAAAAAGCTGCTGCTGAACGTGAGTATGCGCCGAAAGCAACAAAGCATTTTTAAACGGAGCAATGTTATCAAATAATTTCTGGCGGTCTGCGTTTCTGAAGTTGTCTTCATTTTTATGCTCAAGAGGAATATGGAAAGAAACAACAATCAGTTTATTTTTATCTACCAGTTTCAGATCGTTTTCGATAAACTGCATCTGATCTTCACGGAAACCGCCCCAATATCCTTTTCCGTCGCGCGGATCGGGGTACAAAATATCATCCAAGATAATAAAATGCACATTTCCATAATTGAAGGAATAATTTGCAGGTCCGAAATTGGATTCAAAAGTCTCATCAGAAAGCATATCTTCTTTCGCTTCGTAGTTCATGTCATGATTTCCCATCACGTTATACCAAGGAAGCCCGATTTCTTTCATCACGTCTGCATAAGGTTTTTGCAGGCTTAAATTATCTCCTACCAAATCTCCGAGACTGATTCCTAACACCGCATTTTTCTTCGTGCTTTTTACTTCGTTTACAATGGCTCTTCTGAAGTAATCCAATTGTTTTTCCGTGTAAGGCTGCGGATCTCCGAAAACCAGAATATCAAAATTTTTGCTTTCGTTCTGTTTATTTAAGGCAAAATTAATTTCTTTCGGAAGCTCACCTGTAGGCGCAGAACCTTTGTATTTAAAATCTGTGGGAGAACCTTTGGGTTTGTACTGATAATAATATTGAGGAAGATTGTTTGCATTTAGAGGAGTCATATAGCCGGAAGGTTTGATAACAAAAATGGTCTGTCCGTCCTGAACAGGCAGACTGTATCTTCCGTTTTTATCGGTTAACACAACCTGAGCTCCGTTGGAAACCGCCACTCCTTCAATTCCTTTTTCTTTGTTTTCCTTCTTCAGGTTTTTGTTGCTGTCTTCGTACACATATCCCGAAACAGAAGTCTGTGAAAATGCCATTGCTGAAATTAAAAGACAAGGCATTAAAAATTTTATGTTCATTGTATTGATATTTACATTTAAGTTTTGGCTGAAGCCAATCTGATTATTTTTCTGAAAATCGGGCTAAAGCCCGATCCTAAGGATAAGTTTATGGTTTATTCCACCACATTTTAACATTGATATTGTCTCCACCCATTGCCTGAACTGCTGCATTGTAATTAGCTGTGTTCATTACTTTGGTCTGGGTAGGATACATAAATCTTACCGGCATCTGTCCGTTGTTCTGAAGTCCGCCGTTGTTTGGTAAAACCGGGAATCCTGTTCTTCTGTATTCGTACCATTGCTGATGGTCTACAAAGAACAAGGAAATGTATTTCTGAAGCATAATTCTTTCGAAAGTTCCGTTGTAAGCCACATTAGTATTCGCAAAATAATTGGCTGGAACGGTTGCTCCCCATTGTTCAATAATCGATTTTACTCCGTTTTCATAATAAGTCTGGGTATTTCCTGTAATAATTCCTTTGAAAGAAAGCTCTGCAAGGATAAACTGAACCTCAGAATACGTCATGATTAAATCTTTCAACGGCGCTTTTGCCAGATTCTGGTTAAAATTCGAAGGCTGATAATTAAAAGAACTTCCCAAAGCATATCCTGAAGGAGCGCCTTTGTAACCGATGTTCGCATTCGTTGCCAGATCTTTTGCCTGTGTGAAGAACATGCTCATTCTCGGATCATTATTGTTTTTCATGGCATTCACAAAAAATTCTCCTGCTGCTCGGTATGCTGTAAAATCCTGCGGTCTTGCGATCGGCGGAAGATAGGGTGAAATTCCTGAAATGGTTAATAAAGCGCTGTCTGTATTGTTCTGGAAAATAGGATATGTGGCAGGATTGCTTACAATTTCCTGAATTCTTTCATGAACATTTACTTCTCCGTTTCTTTTCAGAATTCTCGTTAATAATCTTAATGATAAAGAATTACAGAACTTTTTCCAGTTAACGATTCCCGTCACATTATTATTGGCATTATAGAAAAGATCGGTTTCCGTTAATGTTTTCGTCGTATCGAATAAGCTGTTTGCTGTTTTAAGATCATTTAAAAGCTGAACATAAATCTCTTTCTGGCTGTCGTATTTCGGGGTAATGATTCCCTGATCGATCTTTACGGCTTCAGAAAAAGGCACATCTCCGAAAGCATCGGTAAGATTGGAGTAGATCCACGCATTCAAAACCATGGAAATCGCCAGATAATTGTTGTTCTGCTCTTTTTTGGCAAAAGTTCTCAGGTCATTCACCTGCTTCAGCCATTTGTAAGAGGTATTCCAGACACCGTTTCCGCTTCCTTCCGTCATGTAATATCTGCTGTACGTATTTCCTTCATTCGGAAAATCCAGACCGATCTGCATGATATCGAAAGTAAAATCATTAGCTCTGCTGTATCCGTAGTTTGCCATTTCGTACTGAATGGGAGCCAGAAGGCTTCCTACAGACGGATTGAGAATTTTACTGGTATCTGTGTTGATTTCTTCAAAATTTCTGTCGCAAGAATTGAAAATAAAAAGTGAAGCAACCAAAGCTATGTTGATGAATAATTTTTTCATTTTTTAAGATTTAAAATTTAAGATTTAACTGAAATCCAACGGTTCTGGCGGTTGGAAGCTGCCCCATTTCCACTCCGGGAGTAATGGTGGCGTTATCTAAAGTGGCTACTTCAGGATCAAACATCGGGAACTTCGTCCACATCCATAGATTTTTTCCGAAAATAGCTAAGGTAAGATCCTGCAGTCCTAAAGATTTTATGGTTTCTTTCGGGAAAGAATAGGCAATTCTTGCATCTCTCAGTTTGATAAAATCTGTGCTGAATGTATTCGTTTCCACGTTCGCTCTTCTGTAGTATTCTGCATAATAAGCAGATACGGTAACCGCTTTTGTATTCGGGCTGTAAGAACCGTCCGGATTCTGTACAACTCCTTCTCCTACGATCATTCCGTTCGGATTGTCTCTTCCCGGAAGTGTAGATTTCAGTTTTCCCTGTTCCGACATTTTGTGATGCGACTGCGAATACGCAACACCACCGTACTGACCGTCGAATGAGAAGCTTACGGTGAAATTTTTAATTTTAAAATCATTCTGTAAACCGGCTCTCCATTTCGGGAATGCGTTTCCTACTTTTTCTATTTCCGCAGGTCTTAAAGGCAATCCTGCGTTGTCATAAACAACCTGTCCCTGACTGTTTTTTACCAGTTTAAAACCATACATATCGCCCAAAGAACCTCCTACAACTGCTTTATAAAAAACCACTCCTCCCACGGTTGAAATAATTCCGTCGAAACCTTCGGACGTGGTAAGTACTCTGTTTTCGTTGGCAGACCAGTTGGCTCCGATCATCCAGGAGAAGCTTTTGGTTTTAAAAGGTGTTGTATTTAAAGATAATTCCATACCTCTGTTTCGGATTTTCCCTGCGTTGATGATTCTTTGGGAATAACCGCTTTCATAAGGAAGGGAAACCGGAATGATCTGGTTTTCACTCATGTTCTGATACAGCGTGAAATTAAAATTCAATCTGTTTTTTAATACGCTGAAATCCATCCCCGCTTCTACGTTGGCATTTTTTTCAGGCTTAAGATTAGGATTATTGAAGATATTTCTCGCTATCACACTTCCTGTGATGGAACTGGTATCGTAGTAGGTATCTAACTGGTAAGGAGAACCGTCGATTCCTACTTTTGCCCACGAAGCTCTCAGTTTCCAGTAATTGAAACGGTCGCTTTTCAATTTAAAAATTTCTGAAAGGATGAAACTCGTACTTACGGAAGGATAAAAGAATGATCTGTTGGATTTCGGAAGTGTGGAACTCCAGTCGTTTCTTCCGGTAACATCCACAAAGAATTTATTGTCGTATCCCAATGTTACCAAACCATAGACACTGTTTACCTGCTCGTCACCCGGTCTCGGATATTTTACATCAATTCCAAGCGCATTGGTAAGATTGTATTCTCCGGCAATTTTCAATCCGTTTGCCTGATAATCATTCATCACATACTGATTGTAACGGATGCTTCCTCCGGCAGATGCAGAAATATTGAATTTATTAAAGCTCTGTTTGTACGAGAATAGAACATCGTTGTTGTATTCGTGATTTTTGATGTACTGTTCTCTGTAGAATCCTTTTGCATAATTAGCGGAACTCCACGGACGCTTCGTTGTTCTTTTTTCGTTCAGAACTTCCAGTCCGGACCTCAACATGAGGCTGAAATTTTTATTGAACTGATAATCTGCCGTAATGTTTCCGAAAATCGTTTTTTTATCCACTCCGTTCAGCATTTCATAAGCGATGAGATAAGGATTATCGATAAATGTACTGAAAGGGTGAATCTGATCGATCTGAACCTGTCCCGGTTTCCAGATCGGTTGGTACCAAGCAAGATCCACATTCGGATTCTGGAAGATCATGAAATAGGAAATCGACTGGTTGTTGTATCCCGTTGCCGGAAGATTGTCACTTGATGTTTTATTGAAAGTAAATTTGGTGGATACTTTTAATTTTTTGGTTAACTGATGCGCGAACGACAAAGCAAAATTCAGTCGGTCGAAACCTGTATTCGGCATCATCCATTCGTTATTAAGATAGGTAAGCGATGTTCTGAAATTGGTTTTATCATTGGAACTTTCCACCGAAAGACTGTTGGAATACGTAGAACCTGTTCTCCAGAATCCTTTGATGTTGTCTTCATAAGCTCTCCAAAGCTGTCTTTCCTTACTCTGTCCGCCAACGGTAGGATCATACTGAAAATAATACTGTCCTGCGAATTTCGGTCCGAAAGCACTGCTCGTACCTCCTGTACTTACGCCGTCTGCAGAAGCGCCGTAAGAATAATAGAATTGTCCTGCTGTATTTTTAGCCAAAGTTCCCTGTCCGTATTCGTACTGCCAATCCGGCCATTTCAGAACCGTATCATAACTTGAATAGGAATTGAAGGTTACCTGAATTTTTCCGTTTTTGCTTTTTCCGGATTTTGTGGTGATCATCAAAGCTCCGTTCGCAGCGCGGGATCCGTATAATGCGGCTGCAGAAGCTCCTTTCAGAACGGTTACCGATTCAATATCATCGGGATTGATGCTGTTCAGTCCGTTTCCTAAATCAATCGGAACATCCCCTCCGGAACCCGCTCCGTAAGCCGGAGTTCCGGTTCCTGTGGTGGAATTTCCCAAAGGAATTCCGTCTACAACAATTAATGCGTAATTATTATCCAATACCATCGACTTTTCGCCTCTTAAAGTAATTCTGGAACTGGCAAGCGGTCCCGCTCCTGCCGTCTGAACTTTCAGTCCGGCAACTTTTCCTTCCATAGACTGAGCCCAGTTGTTGTTCTGAGTTTCTTCAAAAGTGCCTGAATTTACTTTTTCGGCAACATATCCTAAAGATTTGTCTTGTCTCTTGATTCCCAAAGCGGTTACCACAACTTCGTCGATGTTCTTAATGGTATCTCTTTTCACTTTTTGCTGAGCTGCCAGATTTACACTGACAAGTCCTAGTAATGATAAAATGAGTACTTTTTGTGTCTCTTTACGCATATCCTTTTTGTTTGCGCAAAACTAAAACGATATTATGAGTAGGATTTTAATACTATTTTAACATTTATTAAAGAATTATTAAACGTCATATTAATTAAACCTTAATAACATTACACAGCCAACTGGTTAACAAGAGGTTAAACGAATGAATAATTTTTAATATTTTAAAGCTGATTTATTTCCCTAATTTTATTGTCTTTTCCTGAGTAAATAAGGGATACCACAAAGTTGACTGAATTTTAAAGGAAGTTTTTAAAACAAAAAAAGTCCGCCTCAAAAGAGACAGACTTTCTGTATAAAGATGGCATGATCTTATTTTTTAAGCTGATCCGGAATATTGGTAGTAATGAAACCAATTCCCTGCTTTTTTAATTCATCGGCAATGGCAACGTCATTTACCGTCCATGCATTGGTGATCAATCCCAAAGCTTTTGCGTCTGCAATCCATGTAGGATTTTTCTGGAAAATGCTGTAATGGTAATCGATCCCATCCAAACCTTCGTCCTTGATCTGCTGCGGAGAAAGCTCTCCTTTCAGATACTGAACTTTAAAAGTGGGTTCCAGCCTTTTAATTTCCTTACAGATATTTAAGCTGAAAGAAATGAAATCGCATTGTGCTCCAAGCTTCATATCCTTAATCATTTTGATGGTTTTTGCCGTCAGTTCGTCTTCTTTTTCCTTCGTTTTGTCAGGCTTTATTTCAACCACCAGTTTTAGCGATTTATCTTTCTTCCCTTGTTTTAAATAGTCTTTCAGAGTGGGAAAATCTTCACCGTTGGATAATTTTACTTTTTCCAGTTCTTTAAAATCAGTTTCAGAAATTTCCATTTTGGCGTGATGTTCGTCATGGTTTACCACCAAAACTCCGTCTTTTGTCATTCTCACATCGAATTCAGATCCGTAAATCTTTAAATTCTGTGCATTTTCCAACGATTTCAGAGAATTCTCTGTCGTGGGCGGCTGCGTCTGCCAATATCCTCTGTGTGCTACGATCTGGGTTTGTGCCTTCATTCCAACTGTGCTTAAAACTGCGAACCCTAAGATAAAATTTTTCATAATATAATTTGAATAGTATTCGAAAGTCTTTCAACTTTCAGATAAAGGTATATAAATTTATTTAAGTGAATAGTCAATCGTGCGTCCTTCGCTGTCAATTCTCAATCATTTAATATTAACAATTGACTTGCAAAGCAAAATTGACCATTTACATTTTTTACATTAAACTTGTCTAAACTTTTTTACCGCAAAAGATTGTAACACTTTAGTTATTTAAGTTGAGTACTTAAATGTAAAAAAAGAGCACATAAGTTAAAAAAATCAAAGATTTTTCTCTTGCAGACTTTTGAAATACTTTAAATAAATCCAACAAAGTCTTTTGTCTCTTTTGCGGTTGAATTTAAAACTAGTTTAAACATTCTATTTTTAAATTAAAAAGAATATTTCGCTCCGATCTGGATTTGGTAAGGATTTCCTGAAAGTGGCTCCAGTCCGCTTGTATTCAGGCTGTATTTAAACTGTTTTGTTGCCTGATCAAATCCTGTAATTCTGTACAGCGCCGTATTTCCGTAGGATTTATTAACGCCCCATTCTTTGTTGAGCAAATTGGCAACGTTGAAAATATCCACTGAAAGTTCAAAGGCTCCGATTTTTTCAAATTTGATTTTCTTCGCTACACGAACGTCCCAAACTCCGTAGAAACCGTTCTTTCCGCCGTTTCTTTCTGCAACTTTGTTGTTGTAATCTGTAATGTAGTTCTTCAAAGCCTGTCCCACTTCAGGATTATCAATTAAAGTCTGCGTAAGATTCGGGAAAATGTAAGCTAAATCGTTCGTGTCTACGAAATCTCCGTTTACATTTCCTCCTGCCGTTACAGAGAAACGGGTTCCGCCGATTCCCGCATAACGGATTCCTAAAGTAAATCCTGCAATCGTTGGAGAGTTCCCGTAGATAACGACTTTGTTTCTGAACTGGTTATCCGAATACGTCATTCTTAAGTTTCTCGGATCTCCTGAGACCATGGTAGACAAGGTTGCAGAGTTCGCTACGTTTCCGTTGTAAGAAGTATTGTCTTTGATATCTGCCCAGGTGTAACTTGCTGTAATTTCTCCGTCTTTCCAGTA
Organism: Chryseobacterium sp. C2(2020); assembly: GCF_014218915.1. Lineage (NCBI taxonomy): Bacteria > Pseudomonadati > Bacteroidota > Flavobacteriia > Flavobacteriales > Weeksellaceae > Chryseobacterium > Chryseobacterium sp. C2(2020). Next base: position 31,738 of record NZ_JACLCT010000022.1, on the reverse strand, counting down.
ACGGTAACTTGTGTCTAAGACGAATGAAAACTGATTGACTTTTCCATCACTTACCAATTCCAGAACTCTTCCGAAATTTTTGTTGATTCTTCCATCTTTCCAGTTCAGCGTTCCGTTGGCTGCGATCGTTGCTGCAGGAACAAAAACTCCTCTTCCTCCTTCATTATCCAGCGTAAAATAAGGATTTGCCACCATATTTCTGTCGTAGTAGAAATAGTTGTTTCTTCCCAGTGTCATGTAACCCGCAACTCCCGCTCTGAATCTCTCGTTGAAGAAATGCGTATAAGAAACATTGGCTTTGTAAACCACCGGAATTTTTGCATCTTTTCCTGTGTAGTTAATGGTAGGAAGTTGGTACTGAGCTAAAGTAGGAACCGTTCCGTAATCGTTTCTGTAACTTATGAAATCCGGCTTAAGACCAATCTGTGAAGGATTTACATCCACTGTTGCCAAATGTCTTCCGTCAAACACCAGATTATTGATAATCATATAATTATTGATGTCTGAAGAGAAAATTCCGGCTCCGAATTTCAGGAAGTCTTTATTTCCTTCATTAATATTCCAATCGAACTGGAATCTCGGCTGAATGATGAATGATTTGATCTGATTATCTGTCCGGATTCCCATTTCATCATACAATTTCTGGTTGAATCCTGCTTTCGGATAACCACCGTAATCCAATCTTAAACCCGCCATTAAATCCAGACCTTTTGCAATTTTTGTCTGAATCTGTCCGTAAACTCCCAAGTTATAAATATTGGACTTTACAGAAGGATCTTCCATCAAAGGAACTTCTCTGTAAAATCTGTACGCCACAAGATTATTAAAATTAAATAAATTATCTCCTCCGTTCACAGTAGGATTTTCCCTGAAGTGGAATCTTCCGTTCACTTCACTTCCGTACACCGATTTTGCCATCGTGTACATTAAATCTGCTCCGAAGGTATATTTGATTTTATCCGTATTGTAGTATAAATTGTCTACGATCTGGAAAACATTATTCCTGAAACTTTCCTGCGCAAAACGGTGTCCTCCGATCTGAATATTGGTTGCCTTGTCTTTTCCGTCGATGCTGGTTACGATATTTTCGACAATAGCTCTCGGAACGGGATGACCAAGCTGATCGTTCTGATAACTGTCCTGAAACGTGTAAAGATACTGCGCCTTCAGTTCGTTCGTCATATTCGGTTTTAAGTTGGATCTTAAAGTCAACAATAAACTGTTATCCAGATTTTTATCATTTCCATAGGATTCAAAAGCATTGATCGCTGTGTTGTCTCCCAAACCGTTTTTGTTCAGATCATAGGTGAAGTTATTTCTTAAAGTCAATAAGTTTTTATCGTTAATCTGCCAGTCTAAACGCAAAAATCCGGCATCAGAATTTCTCACTTTATCAAAACTTCCGAACTGCGGTGTATTTCCAACGCCATATTTTGCTCTGGCAATGTCAAGGAATTTATTTAAAGTAGCTGTTGTGATATTTAACCTCAATTCGTCGTCATGAGATTTGATATCGGCAATCTGCAATGGTCTTGAATCCAACTGATGATCCCATGCAACGAAGAAATGCAGTTTGTTTTTGATGATCGGCCCGCCTAAAGAGAACCCAAACTGGGAAGTAGAAAAATCGTTGTTGATTTTATTTCCTCTGATGTCATATTTGCTCGAAAGCCAGTTTGTTCTTAAATATTCCCATGCACTTCCTGAAAATTTATTCGTTCCAGATTTTGTAACCGCACTCACGGTTCCGCCTCCGCTTCTTCCTAATGTTACATCATATTGATTGGTGGTTACTTTAAATTCACGAACCGCTTCGATGGAAATAGAAAAGGGAGCATTACTTCTGCTTGTGGTAGAACCTGCAGAAGTAGGATTTTTAGCCGTCATTCCGTCGATGGTAAAATTCGTGGAAGAACCCAACTGTCCGGAAATACTTCCGTTTTTACCGCTCAACGGCGAAAGTTCAGCAAGGTTGTTGAAGTTTCTTCCGTTTACAGGTAAAATTCCGATATTTTTGGTTGTGATGGCTGTTGCCGCACCTAAATTCCCGATCTTGTTTTTTAAATTTCCGGTAACAACCACTTCTTCAATGCTTTTCTCGCTTCCCAGATCTACGTTTACCGTTACCTGATCTCCAAAATTTACGTTGTAGCCTTCCCTTTTTTCATCATTTACGAATACCGTGTAAGGTCCGCCCAAAGGAATTTCTTTGAAAATATATTCCCCTTTCGAATTGGTTTCCGTTTCCGTTTTAAACCCTGTGGATTCATTTACAATGGTTACTTTTACCTTTTCCTGCGGAGCTTTTCCGGTTCCGGTAACTTTTCCTACAATAGAAGCCTGAGTGGTCTGCGCATACGCAAGCGTTCCAAAACTCAGGAACAATAGTCCCAATACAATCTTTACTTTTCTCATATCTACAAATTAGCTTTGCAAATGTATTTTGACTTTCAGGATCCTCTGTTTAAGGGAGTTTTAACATTTTTTAAATTATATGGGAACCTTATGTTACCTGAATTTTAACCCCGATTTTATCTGGTGGATAATCAGTGGGTTTAAATATGTTACAACTTTTTAATTTTCGCAGAATATTTAATTCCCTTATTTTTTAAATTGGAATTTCTTTTATTTATTTTTGCTGAAAAGATAAAAACCCAATGTCCGAAAACATACAACAGAAAATAGAAGATCTGCGAAAAGAACTTCATCAGCACAACGAAAATTATTATCTCCTTGATACTCCGACGATTTCGGATTATGATTTTGATATGCTGCTGGAAGAGCTTCGCGATCTGGAAGCCCGATATCCCGAATTTTATGACGAAAACTCTCCTACCGTTCGTGTCGGCGGAGGAATTACCAAAGTTTTCCCGACGGTTCAGCATAAATTCAGAATGTATTCTCTGGATAATTCTTATGATTTTGATGATCTTGAAGACTGGGAAAAAAGAATTATTAAAACGATTGACGAACCGGTGGAATTTGTTGCCGAACTGAAATACGACGGTGCTTCGATCTCCATTTTGTATGAAAACGGAAAACTGGTTCAGGCAGTAACTCGCGGCGACGGATTTCAGGGTGATGAAATAACGGCAAACGTTCGTACCATTTCGGATATTCCTCTGAAACTGAAAGGTGATTTTCCGGAACATTTCTTTATGCGCGGAGAAATTTATTTAACCCGGAAAAATTTCGACAAAATCAACAAACAGCGTGAGGAAGAAGGTCTCGATCCATTCATGAATCCCCGAAATACAGCAAGTGGAAGTCTAAAAATGCAGGACAGCGGCGAAGTGAGAAAACGCGGGCTTTCATCGGTTCTTTATCAGTTTATTTCAGAAGATATTCCTGCAGCATCGCATTGGGAACTGCTTCAGAAAGCACAAAGCTGGGGTTTCAAAACTTCTCAGCAGGCAAAATTGTGTACGACTTTGGATGAGGTGAAGGAATTTATCAATTTCTGGGATGTTGAAAGACATAATTTACCGTTTGAAATTGATGGTATCGTTTTAAAAGTCAACTCTTTAAAACAGCAGAGACAGCTTGGATATACTGCAAAATCTCCACGCTGGGCAATGGCTTATAAATTTAAGGCTGAAAAAGTGGAAACCAAGCTGCAAAGCGTTTCTTATCAGGTCGGAAGAACAGGAGCCATCACTCCGGTTGCGAATCTGAAGCCTGTTTTATTAGCCGGAACAATTGTGAAAAGAGCCTCACTTCACAATGAAGATATTATTAAAAAGCTGGATCTTCATGAAAACGATTTCGTGTATGTAGAAAAAGGAGGTGAAATTATCCCGAAAATTGTCGGCGTCAATACCGAAAAAAGAGCTGTAGAAAGCAAAGAAATTGAATACATCAAAAATTGTCCGGAATGCGGCACTGAGCTTGTAAAAATTGAAGATCAGGCGATTCATTTCTGTCCGAATGACCTTCACTGTCCGCCACAGGTTGTAGGAAGAATGATTCATTATGTTTCGAGAAAAGCTTTAAATATTGATAATCTGGGAAGTGAGACGATTGAGCAGCTTTACAGGGAACAACTGATTGAAAATCCGGCAGATTTCTATGTTTTAACAAAAGAACAGCTTCTTCCGTTGGAAAGAATGGCAGAAAAATCGGCACAGAACATCATTTCAGGAATCGAAAAATCCAAAGAAATTCCGTTTGAAAAAGTACTGTACGGAATCGGGATAAAACACGTCGGAGAAACGGTTGCCAAAAAACTGGTTAAAAATTTCCCGACCATCGAAGATCTGAAAAATGCAACCGTGGAAGAGCTTTGCCAAGTGGAAGATATCGGAACCAAAATCGCGGTAAGCATCGTGGAGTTTTTTGCAAATTCCGAAAATATTTTGATGATCGAAAGGTTAAAATCTTACGGAGTACAGCTTGAAAAAGGCGAAAGTACGAACGAAGTCCTGTCGAATGTTCTGGAAGGAAAAACATTCCTTTTTACTGGGAAATTATCATTATTTACCAGAGAAGCAGCAGAAGAAATGGTGGAAAAACACGGCGGAAAAAATATTTCGGCAGTATCCAAAAACCTGAATTTCCTTGTGGTGGGCGAAAAAGCCGGAAGCAAACTGAAAAAAGCACAGGACATCGGAACAATTGAAATTCTGGATGAACAGCAGTTTTTGGATTTGGTAGAAAAATAGTAAAAAAATAATATACTATTACCAAAGACTGTCTTTCAAAGGCAGTCTTTTTTTAGCTGTGTTCCAAAATATACAGAGCGTCCGAAATTTCGCTTGCAAATCTTTCATCCCTCTTTTCGAAATAGTAGAAACCTTCTTCAAGACTTTTTGAATTTTCTTTGATCCACTTCAGAAATTTTTCATGATCTGATTCATCGAAACTTTTATTTTTCAGATTTTCGTTGACAAAATCCTGATAATAATACCGGATAAAATCCACATAAATCATAAAGCTGTTTTGGGCAATATCCACTTTCCAGCAGTCTAATAATTTTTCCATTTCACCCGTCGCATTATAGATCCCGAAAAACAGATCATCATCAAAAAAAGTCCTGTTTTCTAAGAAATACTTCCACCATTCTAAAAGAAAAGTGATAACCGCTTCTTTTTCAACATAATTCCAGATTTCCCATTTTCCGTATTTCAGTTTTCCGAAAATACCAAACGGCTGAATTCCAAGATCATGATCAATGCAAAGTTCCAGTATTCTCGGCAGGAAATGTTTAAAATCATCCACATTTCCCCACGTTGTCATTGCTTTGAAAGCATATCGTGAAAGATCCTCTTCTTCGAGTTCTCTGAGTTCCTTACTATGAATTTTCTCTTTGTCACGATCCGAAACGCAACAGGGGCATCCCTCTATAAAAGACCGAATTTCATATTTTGAAAAAACAGAATATAAGTTTTCAATCGACTTTTTCAGACTTTCATTCAATGGTTTAATATTTTACGATACAATATACCTCATTTGGATTTTTATCAAAAGAATTATTGTAATTTTATTTAGTAAAATCTTCAAAATGGAATTTTTAAAAGATCATTACGTCATCCAGAATGAGCTTCTGCTGATTTTTATCTCCGTTCTTCTCGGCATTTTCATCGGAACGGAGCGGGAATATAGAAATAAATCGGCAGGTTTGCGTACTTTTATTCTGGTCTGTTTCGGATCCTGCCTGTTTACAATACTTTCCATTAAAATCGGGGTCGCCAATCCGGATCGTCTTGCTGCCAATATCATTACCGGAATCGGCTTTTTAGGAGCAGGAGTTATTTTTAAAGGGGATAATAAAATCGACGGAATTACCACTGCCACAACCATTTTTGCAACCGCTTCCATCGGAATGGCAGTCGGATCCGGATATGTTTATCTTTCTCTCCTCGGAACGCTTCTTATTTTGGTAGTTTTAAATTATTTAACCAATTTTGAAAAATTTATAGACAGACACCATAAAATCCGGGAATATAAAATTGCAGTCGTCAATTACCATGATATTCAACATTGTGAAGAGCTTTTTAAGAGAAACCATCTGAAATTTACCCTCGCAAAACAGCAATACACACAGGGAAATTTATCGACAACATGGATGGTTACAGGCAATAATACCAATCATGAAATTTTAATGAAAAACCTGATGGAAGATGATAAAATAATTGCCTATCAGTTTTAATATCATCGATGTCAATAAAAAACCCCTTCAGATGAGGGATTTTGGAAGTTATACTATTATTTCTTTTTAAAAATATACAGGGTTTTATTGGAACCATCAATCGGTTTTCCTTCGATATCAAGCTGTGTAAGTGTATTTTCCCTGACTTTATATTTGTATTTTGAAGTTTTTCCGTTTAAGGTAATAATGCTTCCGGAAGAATCCCATTCAAAAGTTCCTGTATCTTCATTTTTAGAATTTCTTTCCAGATATTCTTCTGTAATTTTAAAAGCTTTGTCCTTACTTAAAACAAGGATAGTTTTAATTCCGGGACAGTCCGCGCATGGAACTGTGGCTTCATACGTTCCGTCCCAGTCCAAAGAATTTTCTGAATTATCAGATCCCGCAACGGAATTCATTTTTGTACTGTCCACCGGAGCCTGAATCGCCATCGGATCTGTTTTAGGGTTCATCTCCACTTCAGGATTTTTGTCTTTTTGCGTACAGGAAACCACAAGCGATACAAGAGCGATTCCCAGAATCTGAATTGAATTTTTCATAATAAATGATTTAGCGTGAATGCTTTTTCAGCAACAAAAATTAAGCCGCCTGAAAGTTTCTCGTTGATGGTTTCTTGTTGATGGTTGATAGATCGAACTGATTAAAGATTAAACCTTATCATCAATCCTGATACAAAAATTTTACTTGTTTTTACTTTTCTAGAATAATCGTTATGCTGAATTAAAATTTTGCTTTTAAAAATAAAAGAATCATAAAGTATTAAATTTGAACAGCATTTAAAAAAACAATCAACTATCAGCCAATTTTAACCCAAATCTCCCTTTTTCTTTGTAAATTGGGGCAAAATTTTGATTATGACAAAAAAGATACTTCTATCTGTATTTCTTTTGCCGGCTGTAATGACGTTTGCACAGCAATACGGCGGAATGTGGATTCCAACGGAGCTTAATGAAAAGGAAATGAAAGATTTGGGAATGAAAATCTCTGCCAAAGATATTTTCAATCCGCAAAAAGCAAGCATAAAAGATGCGGTAGTACAGTTCAACGGAGGCTGTACCGCGGAAATTATCTCGCCAAAAGGGTTATTGCTTACCAACCATCACTGTGGATACGGACAGATTCAGTCTCATTCAACCGTACAGAATGACCTTTTATCGAATGGTTTCTGGGCAAAAAATCCTCAGGGAGAACTTCCCAATCCGGGAGTAACGGTAGACTTTATTGTTGATATCAAAGAAGTGACTTCTCAGATTTTAGAAGGAACCGATAAACTTCAGGAACCCGAACTTTCTAAACAGATTGCCAAAAATATTGAGATTTACAAAAATTCTCAGAAAACAGAACCTTATCAGTCGATTTCTGTAAGATCCATGTATTATGGGAATAAATTCTATGCTTTCACTATCGAAACATTCAAAGATATTCGTTTGGTAGGAGCGCCGCCTCAAAGCATCGGAAAATTTGGTTCAGATACAGACAACTGGGTTTGGCCAAGACATACAGGAGATTTCTCCATGTTCAGAATTTATGCTGATAAAAATAACAAACCTGCTGAATATTCTAAAGATAACGTTCCTTACGTTCCGAAACATTATCTTCCGGTTTCCATTAAAGATAAAAACGAGAATGATTTTACTTTTGTATTCGGATTTCCGGGAAGAACCACAGAATATCTTCCTGCGATTGCAGTTGAAAAGATCATGAAAGATACCGATCCTGCGAGAATTGCAGTGAGAGATGTTGCTTTGAAAACACTGGACGAAAAAATGCGTACCGATGATGCCACAAGAATTCAGTATGCTTCAAAATACGCTTCGGTAGCCAATTACTGGAAAAAATGGATCGGCGAAGTAGAAGGTCTGAAAAAATCTAACGCGGTAGAGAAAAAAGTACAGTATGAAAATTCTCTGATCGCTAAAAATAAAGATATTAAAACGACTTTAGATCAGCTGAATAAACTGTACAACGATCAGGCTCCTTATGCATTAAACAACGCATATTATTCTGAAACCATCAGAAATGCAGAAACGTTAACGCTTGCCAATCTTTTCTACAACTACATTACTGCGGTTGAAGCCGGAAGAATAGACGAAAAAGGAACAACTTCCTTTAAAAACAGGCTGACTTCTTTCTACAAAGATTACAATGCAGAACTTGATGCAAAAGTTACTGCAAAATTACTGGCTCTTTATGCCAATAAAACGGCTCCGGAATTTTTACCTGCAGGATTTGAAAAATATAAAAATGAAGCACAAAATCTTCAGACGATTGAAGATGACTCTAAAAACTCCATCATCACAGGAAGAACTGAAGTAAACGGAGCTTTTCTTAGTAAAGATATCGAAAAAGCATTCTCCAATCAGGATAAACTGATCAAGACATTGAAAAAAGATCCTGTTTATCAGACTTACTTATCCATGAGAGACACCTACATCACAAAAGCTGATCCTCAGTTTACATCGATGCAGACGAAAATTGATGCTTTACAGAAGACTTATATGGCGCAGCAAATGGCAACGGATAAAGACAGAAAATTCTTTCCGGATGCAAACTCTACGCTTCGTGTAACGTACGGAAAAGTGAAAGGTTCTTCTCCGAGAGATGCTGTTTCTTACAATTATCAGACGCATTTGGCGGGAGTAATGGAAAAATATGTTCCGGGAGATTATGAATTTGACGTTCCGAAAAAGCTGATTGATCTTTACAGCAAAAAAGATTTCGGAGTGTACAAAGATAAAACCGGCGATGTTCCTGTAGGATTTACTGCAACCAACCACACAACGGGAGGAAACTCCGGAAGTCCGGCTCTTGATGCCAACGGAAATCTGGTAGGACTGAATTTCGACAGACAATGGGAAGGAACAATGAGCGACATTAATTATGACCCTCGTTTCAGCAGAAATATCATGGTGGATACGAAGTATATTCTTTTCATCATCGATAAATTTGCAGATTCCAAATGGCTGATTGATGAGATGAAGATTGTAAAATAATTTTTAAAACATATTTAAAAGAGTCTATTTAAATTTTTCAACGGATTTAAATAGATTCTTTTTATTTTTGACAGATCAATGAAAAGAAAAATCATTAATTTTTTGTCAGAATTTGAAAATGGGAATGTCGAAAAATCATTTCCCCTGTCTTACTTTTTACCCGTTTATCATTGTGTTTCCGATGAAAATCTGCCTCATCTTCAAAATATCATTCAGTATAAAAATGTAAAACAGTTCGAGCAGGATTTAGATTATTTTCTGAAATATTTTCAGTTTGTCAACTGGCAGGAATTCAAAGATTTTATCAAAGGAAATTTTAAACCGAAAAAGAAGATTGCTTTGCTGACTTTTGATGATGGGTTGCGTGAGTTTTATGACGTTGTACTGCCTGTTTTGGAAAGAAAAGGAATTTATGCGGTGAACTTTATCAATCCTGAATTTGTTGACAATAAAAACCTGATGTTTCGCTGTAAAGCAAGTCTTTTGATTGAGACTGTCAAGAAGAAAAGCAATTTAAACCCTCAAATTTTCAGCATTCTTAAAACAAAAGAAAATACTATTTCTGAAATTTTAAAAATCAGCTATTTACAACAAAATCTTTTAGACCAGCTTGCAGAAATTCTGGAAATTGATTTCAATTCATTTTTAAATCAGCAGAAACCCTACATGACTTTGGATCAGTTAAAAAGTGTTACGGAGAAAGGATTCGGAATCTCCTCTCACAGTTGGGATCATCCTTTATACAATGAATTAACTATTAATCAGCAACTTGAATCCTGCAGCCGAACTTTTGACTATCTGAAGCAGAATGATTTTTTATATCAAAGTTTTGCTTTTCCATTCACCGATTTTGGGGTAGAAAAAGCTTTTTTTGATCAGTTATTTAGAAATCCCGAATTATTTTGCAGCTTTGGAAGCGCAGGAATTAAGCTCGACAGTGTTCCTCAAAATTTTCAGAGAATTCCTTTTGAGACAGGCGAAACGGCTGAAATTACATTAAAAAAAGAAATGGCTTATTTTAAATTGAAGAAGATTTTTAACAAAAATAAAATTGCGAGAAGATGATTGATCTGAAAACTTTAAACCGAAAAAAACTTGAAGAATTCATATCATCCGGCAATTATAAAAAGTATGATTTCCTTCCCATCACGAAACATCGCGCTATTTCCCATCTCAGAAATCCGAAAGCTGGCGACGAAGACATTTTATTGATTCTGGCCTTTCATAACGATCAGTTGGCAGGTTATTTAGGGTGTCTTCCCGATCATTTTATCATCGATGGAAAACCTTTTAAGTATGCATGGCTCAGTACCCTTTTCATCAGCAATGAGTTTCGCGGAAAGAAAATTGCACAGACTTTATTAAATACAGCCTTTGAAGAATACGACGGAAATATTGCCATCACAGAATTTACAAAAGAAGCAGAAAGTCTGTATAATAAAATTGGACTTTTCCGGTACATTCAGCCTAAAAGAGGAAAGAGATATTATTTCAAAGCAGATTTTGCAACGATCATTCCAGCAAAAAAGCCTGGTTTAAAATCTTTTCAGCCGATTTTTAAAATTGCAGATAGTTTTATTAATACGCTTTTATCGTTTAGAAAAATTTTTACCCAAAAACCGGATTTTAAGTTTGAAATTTCAGATAAAATTGATGCGGAAAGTTCAGCATTTTTGTCGGCGTTTAAAAGCAACAGAACGCCTGATGAAATCAACTGGTTTATTGAAAATCCATGGGTTCTGGAAAACGAAAATACCGAAAAAGATTACCTTTTTTCAGCCTATTCCAAACAGTTCAGATATTTTTGGATAAAAATTTATGATGAAAATAACAATTTGGAAACCTGTTCGCTTCTGCTTCTAAGAGACGGAACGCTTAAAGTTTTATATTCATTTTCAAAAACAGAATTAAAGAAATTTGTTGTATTTCTGAATGATTTCATTGTGAAAAATAAAGTGAAGGTTCTAACGAATTATCATATTGAACTTAATGAAAATATCGCTTCTTCAAAGCAGTTTCAGAAAATTTATCAGAAAGATTTTGAAAGAAGGTATATGTTCCATAAAAATTTACTTGCTAATCTGCCGAAAGATTTTGATCCGGATTTTCAGGATGGAGACGGAGATTGTGCAATGACATAAAACGGAAAGAGGCTTTTTCAAGCCTCTTTTTTAATGTCCGAAAATATCTTTTAAACTTACTTCCCTGAAGGTTCCCATCTTATCAACCGCTTCCCTGTTCAGGTTTTCTTTTTTCCCGATAATGGCGGTGTTGAAGTGAACGGATTTTATGTAATGGTCGTAAAAATCTTTCAGATCTTCAAATTTCAGGCTTTCAATCTGCTGATAGATATCTTTCCTGAAATCATGATGAATATTCAGTTTTCTTAATCTTAACGTATTGAAGAAAATATTCGTTCTCGTTATCCGTTGCGAAGCAATCTGTTTCAAAGCAGAATTTTTTGCATTTTCAAACTGTACTTTCACTTCAGGAAGCTCAGTCATCAGTTCAGTCATCGTATCTACTGCAATCTGCAATTTGTCAGGCTGCGTTCCGATGTAGGTGGTAATGTAATCCGGATGATCCAGCTCTGAATTCGCTGCGTAAGAAACGTATGCAGAATACGCTAAACTTTTGCTTTCGCGGATTTCCTGAAAAACAATGGATGACAAACCACGTCCGAAATATTCATTAAAAACATTGATTTTACCAAAATTTTCCGTGTTTACGTTTCGACCTCTTCCTACCTTACTCATTTCCATCTGAACCATGTCGTAATCTGTAAAATATACATTTCCATCGGTTTCCGGTTCCGGATAATTTTTAGGCTCCGGAATGACAAAATTTTCATTTTCAGTATATTTTCCGATGTATGAAGTGAAATTTTCAAAATTCCTTCCGTAGAAAAATATCTGATACGGATATCTGAACAGTTTTTTCATCCGGTCTGTAAAAACTTCCACATTGCTACTTTCCAGCTCTTCTTTTGAAATAACATCCGTAAACCGTGAGAAAGATCCCAATTTGGTATAATTCGTAAGAGCCGTCATAATTCTGCCTTTATCCTTCTTCATCGCAGCACGGTTTTCCAGAATAGTTTCTGTAAACTGTCTGTAAATTTCCTGATCCGGCTTTACTTCATACAGCCAATGCTGCAGAAGATTTATTCCTTTTTCAATGTTTTCTTCCAGACCGTTCAGCGAAATAATCAGCTGATCGTTGGTGGTTTTAAAATCATTGGTAACGCCGATTTTGAAGAATTCTTTTTTCAGATCTTCCGGAGAGAATTTTTCAGTTCCCAGATACTGAAGAACCTGTGTCGAAATCGCAAGATCGCGGTCATGATCGCTTCCGAATGGAAAAATAAAATGAACCTGCGCAATATCGTTGTATTTATTTTTAACGAAACTTATGGTTTTTCCTTTCACGATATCTTTCTGAATTTCCTTTTCATAATCCACAAATTCCGGCTGAATATCTTCTGTTTTTTCTTCCAGAATCTGTTGTAAAAATTCAGACTGGGCTTCACGGTTTATTTTCACAGGAGTAATTCCCGGATTTTCTACGCGGATCAATTTTTCGTTTACTCCTTTTTCTTTGTAAACGATCACATAATTATCTCTGAAAAACTCATTGGCAAAGGCGATAACCTCTTCTTTAGTCAGTTTTTCATAATGATCCATTTCATTCAGTTCCTGTTCCCACGTTCTTCCTTTGATGTATGTATCATAAAGATTCGTTGCCAATCCGTCTGCTGTTTCCAGCGCCTTCATCCTCTGAATTTTAAAATCGTTGATGATGGCAGGAAGCATCCAGTCCGGAAATTCTCCTTTTTTAACCAGTTCGATCTGCTCCAGAACCAAATCTCGGGCTTCATCTAAAGTCTGCGATTCCTTCGGAACGGCAACGATGGAAAAATATCCGTACTGTTTCAGACCTACTGAATACGCCTGTCCCCACAATAATTTTTGAGTCTGATTGATATTCAGATCCAGCAATCCTGCTTCTCCTCTATTGCTCAGAATATTTACCACTACATCCGCCAACATCGCTTCTTTTGTGCCGTAACTTTCCGTTCTCCATGCCAACTGCACTCTCGGCGTTGTGGGACTTTTTACCGTTCGTTTTATAATTTCCGTAATCGGTTTTTCGATAATAGGAGTTTTTTTCGGAAGCTCTCTGTACGGAATGGTTCCAAAATATTGGTCAACAAGCTGAATCGTATCTTCAAAATCAAGATCTCCCACCAAAACCATAGCATAATTGTTCGGAACATAATATTCATCAAAATATTTATGAATCGCCTTCATGGAAGGATTTTTCAGATGTTCTGCCTTTCCTAAAGTCGTTTGCTGACCGTTGGGATGCGTAGGAAAAAGTGCGTCCATCAGTTCATAATTCACCAGACGCGAATCGTTGTCCTGTGCTCTGTTGAATTCTTCATAAACAGATTCCAATTCGGTATGAAAAAGCCTTAAGGCCAGTTCAGAAAAACGTTCTTTCTCGATTTTCAGCCATTTTTCAAGCTCATTGTTCGGAACATTATTTTTGTAAACCGTTTCATCGAACCATGTATGCGCGTTGGTTCCGCTTGCGCCTAAAGAAGAAGTTGCCTTATCATATTCATTCGCAATGGCATACTGACTGGCTTCCTGAGAAACTTCATCTATTTTGCGGTAAATTTCTTTCTTTTTTTCAGGATCATTCTCCGCTTTATGCTGTTCGTATAAATCTGAAATCTGATCTAATAATTCACTTTCCTTTTCCCAGTTTTGAGTTCCTAATTTAGAGGTTCCTTTAAACATCATGTGTTCCAGATAATGTGCTAAACCTGTATTATCAGAAGGATCGTTATTGCTTCCGGTTCTCACAGGAATATAGGTCTGGATTCTCGGAGCATCGGAATTTTGGGCAAGAAAAACCTTTAAGCCATTTTTTAAAGTGTAAATTCTTACTCCATTTTCGTCATTGGAGACCGTGATATATTCGTAGTTATTTTTATCTGTATGAATTTCTTCCCTGAATTTTTTATCAATCATAAACTTCATTTTTCACCCTTAAAAATAGAATGAATACAAATGTAAGCAATCAAAAAAGAATCCTTCCATTTTATAAATATTAAAATCTATGATTAAGATTCGCATTTTATATTTAAGTTTGCATCAGTTTTCCAAATTACAACACCATGCAAGGAAACATCCTCATCATCGATGACGAGATCAAGCTCCTGAAACTATTAGGAATGATCCTTTCCCAAGAAAATTTTAACGTAAAAGAAGCTTCCACCGCACGTTCTGCGATGACGATGCTCGAACAGTATGAATTTGATGTCGTGCTGAGTGACGTAAGGCTTCCCGATGCTTTCGGAGTAGATTTAGTAAAATCCATCAAAACCAAATATCCTCATCTGGAAATTATTCTGATGACGGCTTTCGGAAATATTACGGACGCAGTTCAGGCAATGAAAAACGGCGCCTACGATTATTTGGTGAAAGGTGATGATAATGATAAAATTATTCCGCTGGTTTATAAATCTCTGGAAAAAGCGAAAGATAACAAATCGAAAATCATTCAGAAGAGTTCTTCTTCAAAAGGTTTTGAAACAATTATCGGAAATTCGCCTTCCATTATTCAGGCAAAAAAACTGGCTGAAAAAGTAGCGTTAACCGATGCAACCGTTCTTCTGACGGGTGAAACAGGAACCGGAAAGGAAGTTTTTGCGAATGCCATTCATGAAAGCAGCGACAGAAAGAAAAATAATTTTGTCGCCATCAACTGTTCGGCTTTCAGCAAAGAAATTCTGGAAAGCGAACTTTTCGGGCATAAAGCCGGTGCTTTCACCGGAGCAGTAAAAGATAAAAAAGGACTGGTGGAAGAAGCCAATGGCGGAACTTTATTTCTGGATGAAATCGGAGAAATGCCGATTGAGCTTCAGGCAAAACTGCTTCGCGTACTGGAAACCAAAGAATTTATCAAAATGGGAGAAACGAAGGTTGCCAGATCGGATTTCCGGCTGATTGCCGCGACAAACCGTGATCTGGAGGAAGAAATAAAGCAGGGAAACTTCCGTGAGGATCTTTATTTCCGGCTGAATATCTTTGAAATCAGGCTTCCGTCGCTTCGCGAGAGAAAAGAGGATCTGAAAGCTCTGGCTAAAAATTTTGTGAATGTTTTTTCTCAAAAACTTCATATCTCCAATATTGAAATCTCTCCGGAATACTATAAAACATTGGAAAAAAACGACTGGAAAGGAAACATACGGGAACTGCGAAATACCGTCGAAAGGAGTTTAATCCTAATGAACAATCATATCCTTGATGCAGAAAGTCTTCCGCGTTATTCTGAAAAAGTTTCTTCTGAAAACGATTCTTTCAGCATGAAATCTCTGGAAAAGGAGCACATTCAGAAAGTGCTTCAATACACCAAAGGAAACAAGGCAGAAGCAGCGAGATTACTGGAAATCGGGATTGCTACCTTATACCGCAAACTGGAAGAATATCATTTGAGATAAATGTTAATTAAAATCTACGCTGTAGATACTGGAGTATTCTATTTAAAACAATAAACAATTGATTATCATTTAATTATAACTAATTTTAAATACATTGAGAATTAAACCATTAAGTTTTCAGTTTAGAAGTTAAGATTATATAAGAGAAGCTTCGCTTTAAGCTAAAAAATGCCTTCAAAAATATAAAGGAACATAGTTTTAGTCTTTTTTTTTTAAGAAAGAACTTAATTGGTTAAAAAAATAAAACCTATCATTTTAATAACGAGCCTATCATTTTGATAGGCTTTTCTGTATTTTGGCACATGATGAAATATAAACAAAACGCTCATTTTCAATTAATTAAATTAATCTAAACAACAATGGAACTTCTTTTGGCATTGTCAGTCTGAATAAAATATTTATAAAATGACAATTTCAAGAAAAACGTTCAGAGAACGGGAGCGCTCAAAACTGAGTCTGCTGATGGTATCTTACGTAGTATTTACTTTATTAACCTTAATTGCTGCCGTATGATGTTGATAGTTTTAATTCTTCTCAGCGCCTTATTATTCTGGATCTCTTACAAATCCGTTGAATTTTTTGATAAAATATAAAAATTATGTGGAGTTTATTTTTCCTATCCGTTATCGCCTTTGTGTACATCTGCTATGTATTAATAAAACCTGAAAAATTTTAACCAAAAATAATGAACACAGAAATTTTAGGCATTATTGCCATGTTCACGATTACCTTAGTGATTGGTATTTTTCTCGGAAAATATATTGCTAATGTATACGGCTACAAAAAAACCTTTTTAGACAAAATTTTTCAGCCCGCTGAAAATCTGATCTATAAAATCTCAGGCATCAATCCGAACCGTCAAATGACCTGGAAACAGAATATGTTTGCGATGTTGACCATCAATTTTGTATGGTTTATTCTTGCCTTTTTTATTCTGCTGAATCAATCTTGGCTTCCTTTGAATCCGGACGGAAATCCGGATATGTCGCCGGATTTAGCCTTCAATACCGCTATCTCTTTTTTAGTCAACTGTAATTTGCAGCACTATTCTGGAGAAACGGGAGTCAGCTATTTCAGTCAGTTGTATTTAATGTTCTTACAGTTTGTCTCTGCTGCGACAGGAATGGCTGCAATGGCAGTTCTATTCAAAGCTTTCAGAGATAAAACGACAACAGAACTGGGGAATTTTTACGATTTCTTCACCAAATCTGTGATCCGTATTTTATTGCCTTTAAGCATTGTGGTTGCTTTCATCCTTTCATCCAACGGAAGTCCGATGACTTTCGAAGGAAAAGACCATATTACCACTCTGGAAGGAGCCAAAATGGATGTTTCGCGAGGTCCGGTTGCCGCTTTTGTTGCCATCAAACATCTGGGAACAAACGGAGGCGGATTTTTCGGAGCTAACTCGGCGCATCCGTTAGAAAACCCGAACTACACGACCAATATGACGGAAATGATTGTTCAGATGATTATTCCTTTTGCACTGGTTTTTGCTTTAGGATTTTATCTGAAGAAAAGAAAACTTTCATGGACGATTTTTGCCGTCATGACGATTGGTTTTCTGGCTTTAACCATTCCAAATGTTATTAACGAAACCAATGGGAATCCTCTGATTACCCAAATGGGAGCTGATTCTAATCTTGGAGCGATGGAAGGTAAAGAAATACGTTTCGGAAGTGCTGCTTCAGCGTACTGGAGCATTGCTACAACCGTTATTTCAACAGGATCTGTAAACGCGATGCATGACAGTACGATGCCGCTTTCGGGAATGAATGAACTTCTTGCCATGATGATCAACTGTTTCTACGGAGGATGCGGAGTCGGAATTCTCAACTATTTCATTTTCATTATTCTTGCCGTATTCATCAGCGGATTAATGGTGGGAAGAACGCCTGAATTTTTAGGCAAAAAAATTGAAGCTAAAGAAATGAAGATCGCGATGATTGTGGCTTTATTCCATCCTTTTCTGATCTTGGTAGGAACAGCTCTAACAGCTTATCTGCCTGAATTCGGAGCCAAAACGCTGAATAATCCCGGTTTCCACGGCTTTAGTGAAATGCTGTACGAATTTACCTCATCATCTGCAAACAACGGTTCCGGTTTTGAAGGTTTGGGAGACAATACTCCGTGGTGGAACATTTCCACAGGAATTGTGCTTTTATTATCAAGATTTATCCCGATTATCGGTCCGGTAGCAATCGCAGGATTACTGGCACAGAAAAAATACATTCCTGAGAGCTCGGGAACGCTGAAGACAGATACTGCCACTTTCGGATTTATGACATTAGCCGTTATTCTTCTGATCGCAGCGCTGTCCTTCTTCCCTGCCCTTACTTTGGGTCCGATTGCAGAACAGCTTCAGTATTTTTCTAAATAATTAAAAATTAATTTGAACCGTTAAAGGAATTTAAGAAGTTAAGAAGATTAAGTCAGTCAAATTATTAAGTTTTAAATATTCAAAACATATTTTCTTAATTAAACTTCATTCCTTACATAAATCTTAATGCTTCAAAAAAGAAAAATTTAATTCAAAATCAATTCAAACCATTAAGCAGATTATATAAAGAAAACTAGTCTCAATTTTCATCCATACCCAACTAATATTATCCATTTTTATTCTTTAATATTAATTTGCTTTAATGGTTGATTTTGGTTTCCAATGATATAACACTTTCAAAACAAAATGAAAAATCAATCTCAGACATTGTTTCAAAAAGATTTGGTAAACGAAGCCATCAAACAGTCTTTCGTAAAACTGAATCCGAAAATCATGTTTAAAAATCCTGTCATGTTTCTCGTAGAGATCGGAACGGTTGTCATGCTTATTGTAAGCCTGTTCAGCCTTACCGGAGACAAGTCTCAAGGCAGTTTCAGCTATAATTTTTTAGTATTCATCATCTTATTTTTTACGGTTTTATTCGCCAATTTTGCCGAAGCCATTGCCGAAGCGAGAGGAAAAGCGCAAGCGGATACTTTACGAAAAACCCGTGAGGAAACTCCTGCAAAAGTTGTCGTAAGCAACAAACAGGGATTTCAGGTAGAAACCGTAATGAAAAAATCTGCCGAAATGAAAATGGGCGATATTTTCCTTTGCGAAGCCGGAGATCAGATTCCGATGGACGGAGAAATTATCGAAGGTCTTGCAACCATCGACGAATCTGCCATCACCGGAGAAAGCGCACCCGTTATCCGTGAAGCAGGAGGAGACAAAAGTTCCGTAACAGGCGGTACAAAAGTCCTTTCCGACAGAATAAAAGTAAAAGTAACCACCAAACCCGGAGAATCTTTCTTAGATAAAATGATTGCTCTTGTGGAAGGTGCTTCCCGACAGAAAACACCCAACGAAATCGCATTAACCATACTTTTAGCAGGTTTTACGCTTACCTTTATTATCGTAACCGTTACCCTGAAACCTTTTGCAGACTACGCGCAGACACCGATTACCATTGCGGCATTTATCTCACTTTTCGTTTGTTTGATTCCCACAACGATTGGCGGTCTGCTTTCTGCAATCGGAATCGCGGGAATGGACAGAGCTTTGAGAGCCAACGTGATCACCAAAAGTGGTAAAGCCGTTGAAACTGCGGGAGATATTGATGTACTGCTTCTGGATAAAACAGGAACCATTACCATCGGAAACCGTAAAGCAACCCAATTTCATCCTTCAAATGGAATTCAGCTTGATGAATTCATCAAAGCTTCGGCACTGAGTTCCGTTGCGGATGAAACACCTGAAGGAAAATCGATCATCGAATTAAGCCAGTTAAAATCCGAAGATTTACTTGTTCCCAATCCGGTTTATATCGATTTTACGGCTGAAACCCGAACTTCAGGAATCGATTTTGAAAACACAAGAATCCGAAAAGGAGCTTATGACACCATTAAAAAACTGACAGAAAAAGCGGGAAATATTTTCCCTTCCGAAACACAGGAAGCCGTTACCAGAATTTCCGAAAACGGAGGAACTCCTTTGGTTGTTTCTGTTAATGAAAAAGTCTGGGGTGTTATCGAGCTTCAGGACATCATCAAGACCGGAATTCAGGAGCGTTTTCAGAGATTAAGAAAAATGGGCGTGAAAACCGTAATGGTAACCGGAGATAACCCTTTAACGGCAAAATTTATCGCTGAAAAAGCCGGAGTTGACGATTTTATCGCCGAAGCGAAACCGGAAGATAAGATGAACTACATTAAAAAAGAACAGCAGGAAGGAAAATTGGTTGCTATGATGGGAGACGGAACCAACGATGCTCCCGCACTTGCACAAGCCGATGTGGGCGTAGCAATGAACAGCGGAACACAGGCAGCGAAAGAAGCAGGAAATATGGTGGATCTAGATAATGATCCTACGAAACTTATTGAAATCGTGGAAATCGGGAAACAGTTACTGATGACACGCGGAACGTTAACGACTTTCAGTATTGCGAATGATGTTGCTAAGTATTTTGCGATTATTCCGGCATTGTTCATCACGTTTATTCCGGCGCTTCAAAAGCTGAATATTATGAATCTCCACAGCCCAGAATCTGCGATTTTATCTGCGATTATTTTTAACGCCATCATCATCCCGATCCTTATTCCTTTAGCTTTGAAAGGTGTTGCTTACAAACCAATCGGAGCCAGCGCGTTATTGAGAAGAAATCTCTTAATCTACGGACTGGGCGGAATTATTGCCCCATTTTTCGGAATAAAGCTCATCGATTTAGTTATAAGTCTTTTTTATTAGACTGGAAGTTTGAAGCTGGAAATGGAACGTAATATTTTAACTTCCGTCACTCTTCTTCAATCTTCCTTCTACTCAACTCAAAAATTTAATTCAAATGAAAAATCATATTTTATCAGCATCCAGACTTACATTGGTAATGCTTGTAATTGTCGGAATATATTTAGGAATTGTTTACGCAGGTTCTAAAGTTTTACCGACTCAGGGAAATGCAGAAATTATTAATTTTAAAGGACAGAAATTTTACGCCAATATCGGACAGAATTTTACGTCTCCGAAATATTTTCACGGTCGTCCTTCTGCGGTAGATTACAATGCGGCAGGAAGTGCGGGAAGTAATAAAGGACCAAGCAATGAGGAATATCTTCAGACCGTACAGAAAAGAATTGACACTTTAAAAATGATGAATCCCGAAATGCAGAATGCAAAAGTGCCTGTAGAACTGGTAACGGCAAGCGGAAGCGGACTTGATCCGGACATTTCTCCGGAAGGCGCTTTTTATCAGGTTAAAAGAGTGGCAATAAACAGAAATATCAGTTCAGAAAAACTGGAACAACTTATCAAAAATCAAACAGAAACATCTATTTTCGGTCCGTCAAAAGTAAATGTATTGAAACTTAACATTGCTCTGGATCAGCTTAAATAAAGTAAAATTTTATGAAAAAATATATTGCGGCATTCTTACTTGCAGGATTTTTCTTACCAAAGGCACAAAACACAGACTCTGCAAAAACCGATGCCAAGCTGAAAATCTCTGCTTATGCTGAACTTTTTTACACCTATGATTTCAATGAACCTTCCGGAGGAAACCGCCAGAACTTTTTGTACAGCTACAACAGGCACAATGAAGTTAACCTCAATTTAGGATTCATTAAAGCCAACTATGAAAACGACAGGATGCGCGCCAATCTCGCTCTGATGGCGGGAACTTATGCACAGGATAATCTGGCTGCGGAACAGGACGCTCTGAAATATGTAAATGAAGCGAATATCGGAATTAAAATTTCCAAAACAAAAAATCTGTGGATTGATGCAGGAATTATGCCGTCGCACATTGGCTGGGAAAGCGCAATCGGGAAAGATAACGTTAATCTTACCAGAAGTCTCGCGGCAGAAA
The DNA here is from genome assembly GCF_014218915.1 of Chryseobacterium sp. C2(2020). Classification (NCBI taxonomy): domain Bacteria; kingdom Pseudomonadati; phylum Bacteroidota; class Flavobacteriia; order Flavobacteriales; family Weeksellaceae; genus Chryseobacterium; species Chryseobacterium sp. C2(2020). The sequence continues at coordinate 10,246 of NZ_JACLCT010000022.1, read as the reverse complement.
ATTCTCCCTATTTCGAGACCGGAGCCAAAGTTTCTTACACTTCGGATAATGGAAAATGGTTTCTGAGCGGTCTTGTTTTAAACGGATGGCAGAGAATTGCAAAAGCTGAAGGAAATAAAAGTCTTTCTTTCGGGCATCAGATTACTTTTAAACCCAATGATAAGATTACACTGAACAGCAGTTCGTTTATAGGAAACGATAAACCGCAAGATGATAAAAGAATGCGTTACTTCCATGATCTGTACGGAAATTTTCAGTTGACGGATCATTTCTCAACGACGTTAGGTTTTGATGTCGGAGCCGAACAGAAAGAAAAAGGAAGTGAAAGCTACAACCTTTGGTATTCTCCAAACGTATTGATGAAGTATCAGCTTGATGATCAATGGAGTCTTGCGGGACGTGTGGAATATTTCAGCGACAAAAACGGGGTTATCATCGCTACAGAAACGCCTAATGGATTTCAGACTTTCGGATATTCTCTGAATGTCGATTATCAGATCCTGAAAAATGTGGTTTTCCGTACAGAAGCCAGAGGATTTACTTCTAAAGATGCCATTTTTGTAAAAAATGACAATTTAAGACAGGGAAATTTTTTCATCACCACCAGTTTAGCTGCCTGGTTTTAAGAGAAATTATTAAGTCTAAAGCAGGAAACCTCACAGGTTTTAAAAACCTGTGAGGTTTGTAATGACTTTGATAACGATGATAATCCTTTAAAATAAAATTAAAACAATAAAAGCCATGTCTTCTTCAGCAAAAGATTTTTTAGAACTCATCCAGAAATCCAGAAAAGGGAAATTTAAAATCTACATCGGAATGAGCGCAGGAGTAGGAAAAACCTTCCGTATGCTTCAGGAAGCGCATGCTCTTTTGCGAAACGGAATTGATGTAAAAATCGGCTACATCGAAACCCACGGAAGAGAAGAAACTGTCGCTTTAACAGACGGAATCCCAGAAATACCGAGACGGTCTTCTTTTTATAAAGGTAAAAATCTGGAAGAAATGGATCTTCAGACTATTATTAATACCCATCCCGAAGTTGTTTTGGTGGACGAACTGGCTCACACAAACATTGAAGGTTCCAAAAATAAAAAAAGATGGCAGGATGTTCTGGAAATTCTGGATAATGGAATCAACGTCATCAGTGCGATGAATATTCAGCATATTGAAAGCCTGAATGAAGAAGTAAAAAAGATCACCGGAATAGAAGTCTCGGAACGGGTTCCCGATAAAATTCTGGCTTTGGCGGATGAGGTTGTGAACATCGATTTAACCGCCGACGAACTTCTTACGCGCCTGAAAGAAGGAAAAATTTACAAAAAAGAGAAAATCCAAACGGCTTTAAGCAATTTTTTTCAGAGCGGACATATTTTGCAGCTTCGGGAACTGGCTTTAAAAGAAGTGGCAACCCATGTTGAAAGAAAGGTAGAAACGGAGATCAAAACTGAAAATTTTAAACCCATAAAATTTCTGGCGTGCATCAGCAGCAACGAGAAAATAGCCAAAAATATCATCCGGAAAACGGCAAGACTGGCAAGTTATTACAACAGTCCGTGGACCGTTCTTTACATCCAGAAACCTTCAGAGAATCCTGAAAAAATTGCACTGAACAAGCAGCGATTTCTGATTAATAATTTTAATTTAGCTCAGGAATTGGGAGCCAAAGTGATCCGGCAGAAGGAAAGCAGTATTCATAAAGGGATTCTGGACTATGTGATTGCGCATAACATCACCACCGTATGCATCGGAAAACCGCACGCTCATCTTTTGCAGAGAATTTTCGGCTATAGCTGGATCTACACGTTAATGAACCGACTGAATGAAAGACAGATCGACATTATTATTTTATCTTAGAATGCAATGAAACTAAAAACGAAACTCACCCTCGGAGTAGGTCTTTTATTTGTGCTGATTGTTCTGCTATCGGTTATCGGGTCTTTTTACATCAATAAACTGAAATCTGACACAGAAAAAATTCTTATCGCCAATTACAACAGTCTGGAATTTTCCCAGAATATGCTTCTCGCACTGGATAAAATGAAAACCGACAGCGCCGTTGCCATTAAAGATTTTAAGAAAAATAATCTTCTTCAGGAAAGAAATTTAACGGAATTCGGAGAGAAGGAAGCTACCCAGAATCTTAATCTTCATTTCAACAGCTACATCCATGATCCTTCACCGGAAAAGGAAAAGCTGATTCGTGAAGATCTGGTGAAAATCATGTCGCTCAATATGAAAGGAATTGAGCGAAAAAGCGATATTGCCATCATTACAGCAAAAAATGCAACGTTCTGGATCGCCTGTCTCGGAACCATCTGCTTTTTAATTGCGATCACGCTTGTTTTTAATCTTCCTCAGACGATTGCGGAACCCATCAGTCAGCTTACGTTCAGCATCCGTCAGATCGCGAATAAAAATTATAACGAAAGGGTTCATTTCAGGGGAAGTGAAGAATTTAACGATCTTGCCAATTCTTTCAACATCATGGCAGAAAAACTTCAGGAATATGAAAGCAGTACTTTGTCTGAACAGCTTATGGATAAAAAACGGATTGAAACACTGGTGAATAATATGCACGATGCTGTAATCGGTCTGGACGAAAATCATTTTATTTATATGATTAATGATGAGGCTCTTAAAATCACGAATCTCAATAAAGATGAAATTATCGGGAAAACGGTTCATGAAGTGGCTGTAAACAATGATCTCATAAGGGAACTTCTGAAAAACATCAATCATCCGCAGAAAGATCCTATTAAAATTGTAACCGATAATAAAGAAAATTATTTTGAGCAGGATGTAATCCCGATCAATATTACAAAAACGGGAGAAAAGGAAAAAAAATATATCGGAAAGGTTATTCTGCTGAGAAACATAACTCCTTTCAAAGAACTGGATTTTGCAAAAACCAACTTTATTGCAACTATTTCCCATGAATTAAAAACTCCTATTTCTGCCATAAAAATGGGCGTTCAGCTTTTGGAAAATCAAAAATTCGGGGAACTGAATGATCAGCAGAAAGAGTTATTAAAAAGCATTAATGAAGACGGACAAAGACTGCTTGATATTACGGGAGAACTGCTGAATTTATCCCAGGTGGAAACCGGAAATATCCGCCTGAATATCGAAAGCTGCGCTCCAAAAGAAATGGTACAGACTGCTGTAAAAAATGTGGAAAAACTGGCAGAACAGAAAAACATTTCGATACAGACGCAGTTTCTGACGGATGAAAAGGACTTTGTTTTGGCTGATTTTGATAAAACAGTATGGGTCATGAATAATTTCCTGAGCAATGCGATTAAACATTCTTTTCAGGACGAAAATATCCTGATTTTGGTTGAAAAAGAACATTCGGGAATTAAATTCAGCATTACCGATACCGGAAAAGGGATTGAAGAGAAATACCAGCGACAGATTTTCGACCGCTATTTTCAGGTTCCGGGAGAACATCAGAACGGAACCGGTTTAGGACTTGCAATTTCTAAAAATTTCATTGAGAAACAAAACGGAGAAATCGGAGTTAAAAGTTCTTTAAATCAGGGAAGTACTTTTTATTTTGTGTTGCCGATGGTTTAATTTTTTTGTATATTTGATTATGAAATCAACAAAGATATTTCCTAATATTGTGCGACAGCTTCGCAATCAAAAATTGCATAACGGACAGCCTTTTATGATTAATACAAAAGAGGTTAATCCAAATGAATGCTATTTGGAATATCCCGATGGAAGTATAAAGCTTGTTGTTATTCAGGAGAATAAAAAAGATTTTTCTGTTATTCGGGAATTAACTAAATCCGAAGCTCATCATTTACGAAAAAGATTAAATTTTTCAGATTTTTAATGCCTGAATTATATATTATAACAGGCTCTAACGGAGCAGGAAAATCATCACTCGGTCCTCATTATGTTCCTGCCGCTCTAAGTGATTCTATTTTTGACGGTGACAAATTATTAATGGTGAAGAAAAGTGAATTTTGGAAAAAAGGAATCCGATCATCAAAAGAATGTACAAAATTAGCTGCGAAAATTGTTGAAGATACTTTTGATAAGCTCGTAGAAACATCTTTAGGCAACAGCTTAGATTTTGCTTATGAGGGGCATTTTACCAATCACGAAACATGGTCGATCCCACAAAAGTTTAAAAATGCAGGCTATAAAATCCATTTAATTTTTTTTGGACTTACCAACACCGATTTATCTGAGCTGAGGGTACTTTACAGAACAAAAGAAGGAGGACATCATGTTGATCCTTTCACATTGGCTACCAATTTTTATGGTAATTTAGAGAAACTTGATATTTACTTTAAAATTTTCGATTCTGTTGAGATTTACGATACCTCCGGAATTGAACACATCCCTTTAGCTAAAATTGAAAACGGAAATATTTCATCATGTATCAGTTCATCACAATTACCTGATTGGTTTACAGAATATCTTCCCAATATTTCGCTATTAACCGAAAATAAAAGTTTTGAGTGATTGTAATTTCTTTTAAAATGAATAATATTTTTTTTCTGGTTTTTGTAATCGGATTTTGCTTATTTGCTATCGGAAAAACCATTTACTATTTTATTGAAAAAAAGAAAGTTCTTACAACCTGTAAAAATTCAGATTCTATTGAAATAAAAAATATAAACGGTACAATATTTACGGACAGTGGAAATAAGAACAGATTGGAATTATGTACTTTTACTCTTTTCATCAATGAAAATTCTATCTTTCTGTTCGCTTTAAGTTTCAGCTTCATCCCTTTACAGGTTATCAATCTTTTATTTTCAAATAAAAACAGAAAAAATACACGACATCCTATTCTTTTAAGAGAATATAAAATTGATGAGAAGAATGCCGTATTGGTCTATTATCCCGACCACATACTCGGATCGAAAAAAATAACTTTGAAAAATCTTAATCCAGAACAGCTTTCCATTTTAGAAAAAACATTAGAAGGCAAAAGCCGCAGATTTTATTAATATGAAAATAGAACTTATACCTGTTATAGAAGTTTCAAATTACGATGAGGATCTGGAAATGCCTTCCGGTTCCTATTTGGAATTTACGGATGAGTGGGAAAAATATAAAATTTCTGTTAACGCAAAGGCGGGTTTTTCCGAAAGTTTCAAAGCTTATTTTAAAAGTTCTTCTTTTTACAGAATAAGTGAAATTTCTGATGCAGATCTGTTGAAAATCATTTACAGAGAAATTGAAATACAGCAGACTGAAGAAAATCGCGGAATTGATGATTTGGTGTGTTCTATGGACGGCGGTTACATTTTAAAGATTAATGATGTTGACACCTATTTTCCACAATGTTGTGGAAGGCTTAAACACATTACTGAATGGGAAGATCTTGTTTCCGACGAAGGGAATCATTGTTTTTATACAGGACATCCCTCTCCGAAAGTTAAAATACAGGAACATAAGATCATTTTCGATTTTTTACATTCTATGCCTCAGGAAAGTTATGCTTATCCTTTTTCGGAGGATCAGATTGAAGTAGATAAAGAATCATTAAGAACAGCAATTAAAAATGTAAAAAAAGAACTTCAATATTTTGCTGAGCAGCTCATCAGAATTAATAAAAAAGAAAACTTGAATATTCCTGAAATTGATAAGATCTTAATTTATGGAATTGATGACTAAATATAAAAACTGTAATAATTCCGGCGGAAGCTTCGCTTCCGCCGGAATTATTACTAATATCATAAAATCAGAAAAATAATTATTTTTAACTGTTAATACAAGAGATGAAAAATAATATTGCTTTACAGTTAGTCGAAATTTGTAAAAAGCACCATCTTAAAGAAAAAGCATTCGATAGCTTTGAAAAATTATTTCATATAGAAAATGAAAATGACCCTGATTTTCTTAAAGGTTACAAGAAAGAGGAAATGAAGATCTTTTTTGGAGGACATCAATTTAATATTCACCATCATTTTTATACAAGTACCATTAATACCAAAATAATTTTTTACGATTCAGCGGATGTTGAAGCTAGTTATTGGGATCCTGTAGGTTACTATGTTTTAGAAGCCGATTTTGAAGGAGAAATCACAGACGATTATTTTGTAATAGAAAGAGAAAACAAATTGGCGGAATTGATATTATTAAAGAGTTTTCACATGTATTCGCCAATCTTCCAACAGATTATCTGAAAAGAAATCACCTTCAGTATAATTTTGTTTCTTACCTTTCTTTAGTAGGAACTTTATTTACAAGTAAAAATTATGAAGGTTCAGGACGTTTCATTCATCGCGCATATTTTAATCTTAAAGAAACCGGTGAAGAGCATTTTGAAAAGGAATTTCTCAAAAAGTCAAAGAGATTCTTGAAAATGATGAAAAAGTATTTAATTCATGAGAATTTGATTTCCGAAAAGCTACAATCAGACTTTCAGAAACTTGACTAATAATAATTACACACTTGAATTAAATACTGATACCCCTTTCAATATGCCGGAAACTTTAATCTTTTTTACCGCTTTACTGGCAATTTCAAATGTCCACTATTTCCTCTTTTTCAGGAGGGAAAATAAGCAGATGAAGCTGAAAATATATTTAACGGTACTTTTCATGATTACCATTTTGGCAAGTTTGTATATCATTATTGTTACTCCACATTTCTTTGAATATAAAGGTTTGGAAAACTGCTTGTTTCTGGTGATGATTAACTTTGCTGTTCCCGGATATCTCTTAATGCTTTTCGGGATCAACAGTCTCTTGGAAAACATTCCGATTATTCGTGGCTATTTTACTTTCAATGTTATATTTGGTATTTTAGTTCTGAGCTCAACAATATTATACTATTTTTTAAGTATGCTTATTTTATCAATTGATTATTTCTAAAAATTTAAATCATTATAACAATGGATAACGATCTACAAAATGAAATAAACTTACATTCTGCAGGAGCAACGGTAAGACACGCTTCTATTTTTAATCATTTGGAAACACATAAAAATGATTTTGAGCTAACCCAGGAATTTATTAATAAATGGGTGATTCCTTTGTACATGAAAATCAGGAATACAAATGATAATGAATGGGTGGAATATCTTAAACAATTTAAGGACGAAATTACAGAAGAAGTTACGCTGACTCTTTTGGGCGATTTCAATTGGCGAACAAGAACTATCGGAGCTTATCTTTCTGCATTGAAAAACTATGAAGATCAAATAGATATTATTGGTATTCATTTACTTAAAAGTGAAGTTTGCTATGCAGGAGATCTTTATGCTATGGTTCTGGCTTACTATAATACTCCAAAGACTATTGAATATCTTAATACCTATTTAGATTATTATCTTCAAAAACCTGAACTCTACTTCGATCAGGAAAGCGTTCTTGAAGCTATTGCTTATCTCGATATGGTTAACAATACGAATAATCTTTCAAAACATATTAAGCAATGGAATACAATGCTTGAAAACAGAGGAGAAATTTCCAAAGTCAGAAATATCCAGATTGCAAAAATTATTGAGGAGCAGGAAGGAGCACACAGATCACAAAAATTCTTAAACAGTCTTAATCATATCATTATCAATCCAGAATTAAACACAAAGCGAATAGCAGAACAAATTGACTTTTTAAATCGCTTAAAAGATTTCTTCACTTAGAATAATGTTTTACCTTTGATCTTTATTACGTTTAAAATTATAAAAGCAAATGACTACAGACACATTAGACTTTTGGGTAGGAAATTTCAAAAGCGAGGAAGATTTTTATGAATTTGTGGAAGAAGATGAAAACTTTTATCTTGAAGAAGATTCTGATGATGTTTTTATTTCAAAATTTGCAGAATCTCAGGATACGATTTGGCTGGATCACGATTTTGTAGAATACGGCTATGAAAACGGAAACGGAACCATTTACGAAAAATTTGCAGATTATTCTTTTGCCGAACAGTGGCTCCCAATTTTAATCAACAGGCTCAACGGACTGAATCTTGATTTTGATATCAATTCCATTATTTTCCTGAATAAACAGATTCCGAAACCGACTTCCGTAGAAACAGATTTTTTCTCTTTGGTTTACATCGGAGGAATTGAATATTCTGCGTAAAATATTTAAAAACTTATAACCTTTTTCAAATTATTAATGAACATTTATTCTGTTCTTCAGATTGGCGATTACCACATTAATCATTGCGAAGATTTTCTCATCACAAAGAAAATAGGGAGCAATAAGATTCTTTGTGCTGTAATGGATGGATGTTCAACTGCTATGGAAAGTCAGTTTGCTTCTGCACTATTTGGGAAGATCCTGCGTAAAATATGCATTGAAAAAGGTTATAAAGAATTATACGAAACAGAGAAAAATTCTGATCCTGAAGAAGATTTAAAAGCTGTTTTACAAGAGCTGTTTAAAGAAATTACAACCGTCAAAAATTATTTACTGCTTGATGAAAAAGAACTTCTTACGACATTGATTATTCTTCTTTACGACACCAAAAAAGACGAAGGAATTATCATGTGCATCGGAGATGGTTTTATTTCCGTAAATGGAAAAGCCACAGAATTTGAAAGGGACAACAAACCGCATTATCTTGCGTATCATTTAAAAGAAAATTTCGAAGAATTTTACTTTAATCAGACGCAGAAAATACGATTCAGTAAGCTTGAAGATGTTTCTATTGCTACAGATGGAATTTCATCTTTCATCCCTATTAAAAAGACAGATCACAGCGAAAAAATCAATACGGCAGACTATCTTCTCTATGATAAAAGCAATGTTGAATCTGAAGAAATGCTTTCTCTGAAATTAAAAAAACTGGAACATCATTACGGGATGAAACCAACTGATGATCTTGCCATCATAAGAATTATAAAATAACACAAATGAAAACATTCACCCTTACAGGCGGTGCCAGAATCGGCAGAGCCAATGCAACCTACCCTTTTGCAAATTTATACGTAGACGAAAATACCCTGAAAATAAATGCCTCACTGGTAGGAAATCTTATCTTTCAGCCGCAGGATATTATTTCGATAAAACACTATTCTTCGGTTCCCTTCATTGGAAAAGGTATCAAAATTCTGCACAGAGTTGAAAACTACAATCAGCACGTTGTGTTCTGGACAATGACAGATCCTAAATTTGTAATCAGCGAAATTAAAAAGACCGGATTTTTGGAGAAAACTAATTTTCCTTCAACCGAAAAAGATTTAACGATCGTTCAGCAGCAAAAACAGGGCGGATTTCCATTAAAACCTTTTGTGAAAATCATTTTTACAATAATTTGGTATCCGCTTTTTTTGTATGATTTTATTCCGTTTTTTTGGGGGAATAAAGAGGGAAAACCTTTTGGTACGGGAGTCTGTACAGCATTGGGATTACTTTTTACCACAGCTTTACTCACCTTAATTTCAGGAGATTTCCGAAAACTGATTTTAAAAGAAGGTAGAACACTGGACGATATAAAAAAATCAGCCATTTTTATCTTACTGATCAGCGGAATTATGTTTACCGCTTTCCTTACATTTGCTTTATCATAACTTAATAAGATGATTTCTAAAAAGTTACTTCGTATTACTATAGCTGTTTTATTCCTGCTTATCGTCGTTCATACTTTAGGAAATTATCTTATCCTTTATCCGATGAAGTTTGATTTCCTGACCGTTATTTCGGAAAGTCAGCCTCATTACCTTCTTTTTATTATTGCTTTTTTTGTTCTTATTTCATGGTTGATAAGCCATGTCAGAATTAAGAATTTAAGCCCTAAAAACAGATTTCTTCTGACTTTCACCATTTTGTGCGGAATAATGCTTTTATGGATAGGTTATTATAATTTAAGCACTTTCTTTAATACCCGAAAAGTGATTACGAAAAGTGAAAATGAATACATTCAACAGGCAAAAGAAGATATTAAAAATGATCAGGTTACTTTTAGATTTACCGGAGGATTTGAATTACCAAACAATGACCGTAAAATGGATGTAAAAATTGACAGCATTCAACAAAAATATGGAGTCCGAAACCAAAATACAGGTTGCATTATAGACGAAATTGATACTAAAGCTCAGGAAAAATATATCGAAACAGTAAAGCCGTATTTAGAAAAAAGGAATGGAAAAGGCTGGGAAAGTAAAATGAAGAATGAAATCGAAAAACTACGGTAAATTTTATCCAATAAAACATTGTTTGTTAAAATAAAGACACAAAAATTTTATGTGTAATTGGTAGTGTCCTACTAACTGTGTAAGTAGAAAAGTTATTCTGAAAAATTTTGAGCCCTCAAAGCTCAAAAAATT
>NZ_JACLCT010000021.1:0-77866 GCF_014218915.1 Chryseobacterium sp. C2(2020) | reverse complement strand
TTTTAAATCTTGTAATAAGCTCTTATTTTTCATCCTAAATAAATAGGCTGTCGTAAAATGAAAGGTTTTTCAGTGACCTCTAAAAAGCTCCGCTATTATTTCAGATTAAATTAAACTTTTAATTTTTGCGATGATATCGTCTCCCAATTTATCAGCTTCTTCCTGAGATTTAGCTTCTGTATAAATTCTGATGATCGGCTCTGTATTTGATTTTCTGAGGTGAACCCAGTTATTTTCAAAGTCGATTTTCACGCCATCAACGGTAGAAACTTCTTCATTCTGATATTCTTTCTCCATTTTTAATAAAATATCATCCACATTGATTTCCGGCGTTAATTCGATTTTCTTTTTGCCCATGAAATAACTTGGATAACCTGCTCTCAGTTCAGAAACGGTTTTATTTTCTTTTGCCAAATGGGTTAAAAATAAAGCAACTCCTACCAAAGAGTCTCTTCCGTAGTGAAGATCCGGATAAATAATTCCTCCGTTTCCTTCTCCTCCAATCACTGCATTTTTTTCTTTCATTAAAGTAACCACATTCACCTCTCCTACTGCACTGGCAAAATATTCTGAATTGTGGGTTTTTGCAACATCTCTTAAAGCACGGCTTGATGAAAGGTTGGAAATTGCCACTCCGTTTTTATTTTTCAGCAAATAGTCTGCAACGGCAACCAATGTATATTCTTCGCCAAACATTTCGCCTTTTTCATCGACTAAAGCTAATCTGTCTACATCCGGATCAACAATGATTCCGAAATCTGCGCCTTCTTTTTTTACCAACTCACAAATGTCTCCCAAATGTTCTTTTAACGGTTCCGGATTGTGCGGAAAATGACCGGTCGGTTCACAGTATAATTTTACTGTTTCACAGCCTAATTTATCCAAAAGCATCGGAATGGCAATTCCTCCAGTTGAATTTACCGCATCTAAAACCACTTTGAAATTTTTAGCTTTAATAGCTTCTGCATCTACCATTGGCAAGTCTAAAATCTGCTGAATATGAATATCAAAAGCATCTTCCCTTGTTTCATATTTTCCCAAATCGTCTACTTCTGCATAGTTGAAATCTTCGCTTTCTGCCAAAGCCAAAACCTCAGCTCCATTCTCTCCGCTGATGAATTCTCCTTTATCATTCAGCAATTTCAAGGCGTTCCACTGTTTAGGATTATGGGAAGCGGTGAGAATAATTCCTCCGTCTGCTTTCAGTTCGGGAACCATAATTTCTACAGTTGGTGTTGTGGAAAGTCCTAAATCTACTACGTTAATTCCAAGCCCCTGTAAAGTTGCTGTTACCAGAGAAGAAACCATTTGTCCGGAGATTCTTGCATCTCTACCGATAACCAGAGTTAAATCTTTTTTATTTTTATTGTTCTGAAGCCAGGTTCCGAATGCGGAAGCAAATTTTACCACATCAAGCGGCGTTAAATTATCGTTTACTTTTCCGCCAATGGTTCCACGGATTCCTGAAATGCTTTTTATTAGTGACATATTTCGCTCTGTTATAAATTAGTATCATTTTATCATAAACATCCTCTAAAATTTTATTGATCTAGATACGTGTTGTCTGATATTTTCTTGACAGATTTAATAAAATCTTTTTGATTTAATATTTCAAGTTGCTGCTTTGCAATTCTATATAAATTATTAAATCTGGTTTGTTTGTCTAACTTAGATTTAATTAATTCTGAATTAAATGATTCCAGATTTGAAAGCACTGTTAATTTATTAATACTTGCAAAATCGCGCATATTTTTTCCCTCCAAAGTTTGTTGAGGATTTGCTTCTCTCCATTGTTTAGCAGTGTAACCAAATAATGCGACGTTTAATACATCGGCTTCTTCTGCATAAGCCAGCCATTCACTGTTTTTTGCATAATTTGATGAGGGTATGATATGATTTTTTACGGCATCGGTATGAATGTGATAATTTATTTTGCTCAAAATCCGTTTTACATCCCATTCTAAATTAAACTGATTTGCTTCAATTTCTTTTAATCGTTGAAATTCCTTTATCAATAAAAGCTTAAACATTGGGCTAATCCATGCCCCAAATTCAAAAGCAATATCTCTGTGAGCATATGTTCCTCCCTGTCTTCCGCTTTTTGAAACAATACCAATAGCATCAGTAGCTTCTATCCATTTTTTAGGTGTTAAATTAAACGAGTTTAGTCCCGCTTCTTTTTTAAAGGTGTCGAATTCGACACCTTTAAAATTAGGGTTATAAAGCTGTTCCCAAATTCCTAAAAACTCAACGGTATTTCGGTTTCTCATCCAGTTTCGAATGTGGTCATTTCCTTCTTCACCTCGAACCATGTCTGTGAGACAAATATAATCTTCGTCTTTGTATGATGTTATAGCAATTATCTTATCATCAACTTGAATTTTTTTCATTCACAAAAATTTTGTGTTCCGCTCGTAAAAATACAAAAATTAACTTTTGAAACTTAGATTATATGGGATTATTGCTAACTTAAAATTCTACGAACACCCGCAGTCTTTATCGCAACTACTTCTTTTGGAACTGAACTTTTTCGGAGCAAAATTCTTCTTCAATATTCTGAATAAAGAGTAGCAAGCGAATGCAACGATCAGTAAGACAATGATATATTGTAAAAGTAAGGAAGTATCCATTATTTTAAAATCTGATAGGCTATCATCGACACAAAATATGCCAAACCGGTCATCATTGCCACCTGTAAGCCGGTCCATTTCCAGCTTTTGGTTTCTCTGTAGACTACTGCAAGGGTAGAAACACACTGCATTGCAAATGCATAAAATAAGAGGACGGAAACTCCGGTTGCAAAGCTGAATACTTTCTCACCGTTCGGTTTTACATCGCGTCTCATTTTATCGATTACTTTTACTTCGGGAGCATCATCTTCAAGACTGTACAAGGTAGACATAGTTCCTACAAACACTTCTCTTGCCACGAAACTTGTCAGAATTCCAACGCCCATTTTCCAGTCGTAGCCTAAAGGAGCAATTACCGGCTCAATTCCTTTTCCCATTTTGGCAAGGTAGGAATGATCCAGTTCCACATTGGTTGCCACAAACTGATCCGGCTTCTGTTTTGGTCCGAAATAGCTTAAAAACCAGATGATGATGCTCACAATGAAGATAATCTTTCCGGCTCCGGTAATGAATTCCCATACTTTGCCTAAAACCATTTTAAAATCGTAGGCAAAGAGCGGTTTTTTGTATGTCGGTAAATCCATCACAAGATAGGTTTTCCCTTTATTTTTGATAAATCTTTTGAGAATGGCTGCGGAAAATAACGCGACTAAAAATCCAAGTAAATACATTCCCATTAAAACCAAAGCTTTGTATTTTATTCCTAAAAACGTTCCGTCTGAAATAATAAGCCCGATAATGATGCTGTACACCGGAAGTCTCGCAGAACACGTCATAAAAGGCGTTACTAAAATCGTAAGCAGCCTTTCTTTTAAATTTTCTATATTTCTTGTTGATATAACTGCGGGAATTGCACATGCTGTTCCCGAAACCAAAGGAACAATACTTTTACCGTTCAGCCCGAAAGGTCTTAAAATACGGTCCATTAAGAAAACCACTCTCGCCATATATCCCGAATCTTCCAAAAGATAAAGGAAGTACAGTAAAATTCCGATCTGTGGTGCAAACACTACAATTCCGCCGATTCCCGGAATAATTCCGTTCGAAACCAATGAATTGACAGGTCCTTCCGGTAAATGTTCTGAAGTGAAAGCTGCTAACCAGGAGAAGAAACTGTCGATCCAGTTCATCGGATATTCGGCTAAGAAAAATACACTTTGGAAAATGATTAATAAAATCAAAAGGAAAACGACATATCCCCAGAATTTATGAACCAGAACTTTGTCTAATTTTTCTGTTAAAAGTTCTTTGAACTGCGGTTTTTTAGAAATAACATCAGACAGAATTTTATCTGCATGCTGATATCTTCTTACCGTTTCCTGCACCTGCAGTCTTTTTGGAACCAGACTTTTGGAGTCCGGCTCGTTGATGAGTCCTACAATAGATTCCAGCTTCTCCAGATCTGTTCCCAGAGAAAGACTCATCCATGCTTTATATTCGTTATCAAATCCTTTATGAAGGGATAATTTTCTGATGAAATCTTTGTGTTCGGAAGGGGTTTCAAAAGAGATTTTTTCGGATGTTACGAATTGATTGTTGTAAACGGCTTCTTTTATTTCCTCAATCCCGATCTGTTCTTTAGCATTGGTCTCAAAAACTTTTATCCCTAAAGACTCAGATAATTTTTCAATATTGATGGTAATTCCTCTTCTTTCTGCCTGATCAATCTGATTAACGACCAAAATCATCGGAATTCCCAAATCCTGAATCTGCTGAAATAAAAGCAATCCTCTTTTCAGGCTTAATGCTTCGAGAATATAGATAACTCCGGCATAATTTTGCTGTTCATCAATAAGAAATTTGGAAAAAATCGCCTCATCTTCCGAACTTGGATAAATACTGTAAGAACCCGGTAAATCAATAATTTCAACTTCTTCGTTCTTATAACTGTATGTTCCGGAATGGCTTGCTACGGTAACTCCCGCGTAATTTCCGGTCTTTTGCTTTTTATTGCTTAGGGCATTGAAAACCGTAGATTTTCCGACGTTTGGATTCCCGACTAAAAGGATCTGTTTTTTGTGAGCGCTCTGCATTAATTCAATTCTTCAACGATGATATAATCTCCTTCTTCTTCACGAAGAGCAATACGGCTTTTTTCATCACCAAATTCCACATACATCGGACCACTGAACGGCGCCTGATACAAAATCCTGAAGAAAGTTTCCGGAAGAAGCCCCATTTCGATGATCTTGTTGGGCATTTTCAGGCTGTCGTTATCATATCCTACTATTTTCCCCAGTCTGTTTTTGGGAAATCCGCTCAACTTATGTAAATCCTTATGTTTCAAAGCCGATATTTTTGTAAGTGCAAATATACGCTATTTAAATTTAATCTAAATAACGTATATCATGAAAAAAATCAACCCAAATGCTTTCACGCATTTGGGTTGATTCAAATATAATTTAGTAAATATGAATGTTACTTTTTCTTTTTGTCTGTAGAAGCAGACTGGGTAAGTTCGATCGGGTTGTTGTTTGCGTTGAAGAAATCTTTATACATTTTCTCCTGCTTTTTCATCATATCCCCTATTGTTCCGTCCATTCCCGGAATTGTTTTAGACATAATCTCCTGCGTCATCATCGGTCTTGCCGTAGCGAAAGGATCTTTCTTGAACTCGTTAAACGTTTTCTCGAATTTTTCCCGCGGCATTTCTGTTACTTTTAAGCTCATGTTGGAAATTTTTTCTGCATAAGAAAGTTCTTCCCAGTTCTGTACCTTTCTGTTTCCCTGAAGCACCCAAGAATAGTTTTTTGCATCGTCTTCTATTTTAACGATCAAGCCCGGAAGTCCTGAAAACTTATACGGACCATCCTGAAAAGGCAGTTCTGTGGTGAACCATGCTGTCCATTTTCTTCCTCCGAATTCAGCCGTAGCTTTTTGAGCATTGTAAGCTCCTATTTTTTCTTTTTCGTTAGAAATTTTCCAGTCGAATTTCGGAGTTTCTGTGTAGGCAATTCCCATTGGTGAAAATCCGCTTGCTATTCTTTCGATGTACTGGATTTTCATATCAGGATATGTTTTAACCACTTTTTCTGAGAATTTCGGCATTCTGATAGATTTCGACATATCTTTGAATACTCCCGACTTCTGCATTGCTTCAATCTGAACTTTCATGATAGAATCCTGAGCAAGCATGGTATAATCTCTGTAAACGGATCTGTCTTTAACGATGTCTAAAACCGTCATTACTTTTTCCAGTTTTGCAGAATCGCTTTTCGGCTTGAAAGTAAGTTCATAAAAAAAACGGTTGGCAGTTTCTTTAGAATCTTTATCCTGTGCACTTACGAAAGTAAAAAATGCAACCAGAAATATTGAAAATAGCTTTTTCATTTTAAATAGAATGTTTATACAATTAGTTATCAGTTTAGGATTTTTGTTACAGATTTTTTTTAATTTGTTTTTGATTATTCTTTTATCAAATAAAAAAACCAGCCTTTGAAGGCTAGTTTTGATTTTATTTAAAGTTGAATTTTACGGTAAACATGACCTGACTCGGACGAAGCTGAATTCTTGTGTAGTTTGTATTTGTTGCATTAATTTCATACGTTTCAAATACTCTCTTATTTGCAATATTCATCCATTTCAATTCAAAATCGATTTTCTTTTTAGCCCATGTGAACTGATAAGAAAGATCGTAGAATCCGTTGTGGTATTTCTGATCTACCGCATTGGTGTTCACCTGATCCCAGTTGAAGCCGATGGTATGGTTTTCTATCGGATAGAAGAAAAGTCCTAAATTATGGGTAAATCCTTTTCTTGCAGCATCAGAAACCACCCTTCCTGTACTTGTCTGCTTTGTTCTTGAGAAACTTGCATTATAATCAATGCTCATCCAGCTGAAATAGGTATTGTTAAATTTCACGCCAAATGACTGACTGTTATTCTTGTTCGTGTAGGAAGCATTATCCAGAAAAGCATCAGATTTTGCTGTATTATTGCTGTAGCTGACGGAAGCATTCGTTTTAAACTTCGGAAAATATTTTCCTACTTCCAGATTATATCCATTATTTAAAACATGGTTGTCCTGCTCTTTATACTGCATGATAGTATATCCTGCTTCGTTGATTGTAGGATTGGAAATTAAGTTTCTCTTTGCATCAGAAAATCTGTAGTTGATGTTAAAGAATAAATTATTTAACGGATTTCTGTATTCGATTCTCGTTCCGGCAGATTTATTATTGTTCTGAGGAATCGGATTATTAATATCCATCGCACTGATTCCCACCGGAGAAGTCATTAAAAACCCTGAATAGGCTGTGTTTATTTCTCCAAAATTATTATTAACATTAGCATTTACGGAAGCTTTCCAGAAAGAAGCAAAGGTATATTGCGCAAAAATACTTGGCTCAAATGTCACTTTATTTACTTCTTTCGAAACGAGTCTTATCGGATCATCTGCTTTAATATTATTCGAGTTTACCGGGAAATTAGCATACACCATCCACGAATCACTTTTATAATTTACCCCTAAACTTCCATAAGGTGTTGCAGTAGTATACTTCAAATCATTACTATACTGTGAAGCGGGTGTAGGATTTGGACTGGTAAAAGGATTTGTTATAATATTTGACAAACCAGAAACTAAATCGGTCGATTTAAAATTAAATCCAACTTCCGGGGTAAATGTCCATCCTTTTGTAGAAAAACCAATATTGGCAGAATGATTCGCCTCAAAAGTTTTAAGTCTTAAATTCTGTCTCACAAAATCTGTAGAAGTAGGAAGAAAGCCCGGAATTGCGAGATAGGAAGCCGGTGAAACATCCAAAGTCTGTCTGTCTGTCTGATAACTGATGTACGATAATACATTTACCATTTTTTCTTTCCAGGGAACAATAGTACTCAATGAGTTTTGGAAAGAGGTTGTTGGCGATTCCACCGCTTCATCTCCATGTGCCGTATAACTGCTTGCAGAACCTTTTACAGTTCTGTCAACAATTCCTCTGTCGGCGTTCCAGTACTGAGAAAAACTTGTGGTATTTTTAAAGAATCCCTTTTTTGCATTTTTGGTAAAGATTAATTCTCCTTTTGCTTTGTCTGTATAAAAATTATTGCGGATATTCTGCAATATAGTAGATGCCTGTCTGTTAGGCGTTGCAAATAATTCCTGCTCATTATAAGACTCTCTTTCCACTGCATTATTTGTATAATTGGCGTTGGCTTTCAGTTCCCATTCTTTTTTCTTGTCGATATTGGTCAGGTAATTTGCAGATACGTAGTGAACACTGTTCATGAGATATCTTTTTACCGGAAGATTCGGGGTACTTGCATTTTCTACATTCAGCCAGTCGTTTTGGGTTGCGTTGATTCTTCTTCCTTCAAATCTGTTTCCGAAAGAGAGAATATTTCCTTCGTTTTCTACCTGTTCTCCGGTGTTATTCGATTTGTAGTTAACCACCCACTGACTTTTCTGTCCAAAGAACATCGGTGTAAGTTTTACATTCCATAAAAGCGGATTTCCTCCTACTCCTACTTCTCCTCTTCCCGTCATGGTCACCGAATTTTTCAGTTTGATATTGATGGCTGCCTGATCGGAAGGTACTTTATCCTGTAAGATTTTTACGGGTTGGTGATTTTCCAGTACCTCAACTTTCTGTACTGCATCTTTCGGAAGCGAGTTATTGATGGTTCCGTAACCGCCTTCCATTAAATCTTTTCCGTTGACGTAGAATTTATTGATCGCATTTCCCTGATAAAGAATCGTTCCATCTGTATTAACTTCAATTCCCGGCATTTTTTTCAAAACATCGGCTAATGTCCTGTCGCTCTTGCTGTCGAATGCTTTAAGATCGTAGGAAATGGTGTCTCCTCTTGCCGTAACCATTTTTGTTTTAAGTTTCACTTCCTTAATTTCCGTAGCCTCAGAATCCATTTTGAAATTGAGCGTCTGATCGCTGTTGCTGATCTGCTTCGTTAAAGGTCTCTGATTGAAAGCCTTTACTTTAAGGTCTACATTGGATTCTCCTGAAGTGAAGGTGACTTTGTATTCTCCTTTCGAGTTGGTAATTCCATAGGCAAGAATGGCATCTTTTCCCGGCTCTTCCACCGTTACACTTGCGCTTGGGATTCCAACTCCGTCTTCATCCGTGATTTTTCCCGAAACCGTCTTCTGTGCAAAAGCGATCACAGAGAAAAAAATCATCAGGAATAAAGATATTCTCTTTTTCATAATTTATTATTTGCTTAATTAGTTAATGGTTAAAGCGTTTTGTTACACGAGTATAAAGATTGTATTTAAGCCCAAAAGTTAAACCTCTTTTTTATCACTACAAACATAGTGATATTTTTTAATGTCCTGAACTTTATTTTTTAAAGGAAAAATTTTTCCCGAATGAAAAATTTTCTTTGGATTTTGTTATCAAGCCATATTTCACGAAAGAACTGACTTTTTGAGGTTTTTTATTATTAATTCTTTGGCTAAATCTATACATTCGTAAAAACAATTTCACTTATGGGAGTGGGAACTAATCTTAAAAAGCTGAGAAGCAAAACCAAATTTTCTCAACAGCAAATTGCCGATATGTTGGGATTAGACAGAAATACATATACCAACTGGGAGAATGAAGCAACTGATATTAAATCTCAATACATTCCAAAATTGGCTGAAATTTTTCAGGTAAGCATTCTCGAACTTTTTGGGGAAAAATCAAAAAGTGAATTTGTTAATAATAATTATGACAATAAAGACAGTTCAATTGGTCAAAAAGATATTCAGCAGGGAATTATCATAAATATTACAGATTCTGAAGCAGCAAAAGTAATCAGTTCTCAGCTTGAAGAACTGATCAAAAGTCTGAAAAAATAAGTCGTTTTTTTATCTAACATTTGTGTTTTGAGCCTTAGTTTTAAGGCTCTTTTGTTTTATTATTTCGCAGGGAAGTAAAGTATTATTCAAAAGGTTTTAATTCCAGAGGATTGTTATACATTACTTTTTTCTTATCAAACATTGCCTGTGATTCTTTTCTCATTTGTTCATCCATTTGAGGAAATCCCATGAGTGTAAATTCCATATTATATTTTGCCTGTAAATAATTCTTTTTGCTCATTAATTTAAATGCCGAAAGATTGAAGGTAAATTCTTTAGAGTTTTTTTCAACTTTGGTTGCTGTAAAATGATAATCATCTCTCGTATCATACAACTCAAAAACTAAACCCGGTAAGCCTGTAAATTTATAGGGTCCCAAAGATTGAGGATAATCTTTCGAAAAATAAGCAATCCATCTTCTTCCAAACTTGTTTGTAGCTGCCATTTGGCATTTTACACCGTTTATAATTTTTGTTTCACTATATAAAACCCATTGGATTGTTTCTGGCTCTTCATAACGTATCTTTGAGCTCATCGCTATGGTATAAACAGTAGTTTTACTATTTATTTTAATTATTCTTTCTTGAAAATAATCACTTATTATTCTCGTATCGATTGCTCCTTTAGCCTCATATTGACCAGTATCATTCAAATAATTTTGTGCAGCTCCAAAATAATAATCCTGCGAATTTCCTACTAAAACAAACCGCTGGTTGTGATAATATTTTTCTCCCAATTGAAGCTTAGAATCATATGTTACTTTTATGGTTGGATTAAATGATATCTTTTGAGAAAATATTATGGCAGAAATTGATAACGTAATAATTAAAAAAAATTTTTCCATAGCAATATTTGATATTAAAGACAGGCAGAATTACTTCTGCCCATCCAAATTAATTTAAGGATTAAGAACTACATTTGGTCTTACTCCACACTCTATTTCATTTATTGAGGCAATATAACTTTGCATATCACTATTACTCCAGTTACCTGTAAATGTTGTATAATGTTTAACTCCACAAGTTGAAGTCCAAACAGCCTGAAGTGTTTTCGCAAACGCCATCACTGAAATACCCATCATGGCGCTGAATAAAATTTTCTTTTTCATAAAATTTGTTTTCTTTTAGAATCGTTAATAATTAATTTTTCCCTAACTATACAATTTTGCCTAGAATAAATGTACAGTTCGGATGATGCATCATGATGACTTTAAAGAAATACATCTTACGGTAGGGCACCGAAAAATGTTTCGCGAATTTCTCATTGTGTCATATCATAAAATTATGAATAATCCTGTAAAGTTATTGCATAAGAAAATCAGCAAATTACGCCGTATTTATTGGGTAGGAAAAAAAATATTTTTTATTTGAAAATTAATAAAATTCATCAAAATTTATTTTGTGTTTTATATTTAAATACCATCAACAGTATTTTATAGAATGGTATAGAAAAAATTCTATACTTTTAGCTTATAATATTCACTTACAGATAAAAATCAGTTATAAATATTTTTTTATTTTAGCGGGAAGAAATGAATTTTTATTCATCAAATTGTGTTTTTACCCTGCAATTCTTTTTTGCAGGGTGTTTTTTTTTGCCTTTAAGATTATTTTTCAGTTTTTTATTTAGTCTAAATAGTTAAAAATGATTTGAATCATAGATTAAAAAAAGCTTAAATCCGTTAACATATATTTTTATTTAATAATTTTGTAACATTAAATTTTTAAGAAATGGGAATCAATTTAAAGCCTATAGATATTGTAGATGATATTACTCAGGAAGAATTCATTGAAAAGTATCTGAAGCCGAGAAAACCTGTTGTCATTAAGAACATGGCAAGAAAATGGCCAGCGTACCAGAAATGGACCATGGAGTACATGAAGGAAGTAGTAGGTGATGTGGAAGTTCCGTTGTACGACAGCTCGAAGGCAGATCCTGCAGCTCCCATTAACGCTTCTGCAGCCAAAATGAAATTCGGGGATTATATAGATCTTATCCAGAGAGAGCCTACCGATCTTAGAATTTTTCTTTTTGATCCTATAAAATTTGCTCCAAAACTTCTTGAAGATTATATTTCTCCGAAAGAACTCATGGGTGGATTTCTGGACAAATATCCCAATATGTTTTTCGGCGGTAAAGGTTCTGTAACGTTCCTGCATTTTGATATTGATATGGCTCATATTTTCCATACCCACTTTAACGGAAGAAAACATATTCTACTGTTCGATTACAAATGGAAAGAAAGACTGTACCAGATTCCTTACGCAACGTATGCGCTGGAAGATTATGATATTGAAAATCCTGACTTCACAAAATTTCCCGCTTTAGACGGCGTAGAAGGTATTGAATGTTATCTTGAGCATGGCGACACATTGTTTATGCCAACCGGATGGTGGCACTGGATGAAATATCTGGACGGAAGTTTTTCTATCTCGCTGAGAGCTTGGGACAAATCCTGGGCGGTGAAGGCACATTCTTTATGGAATCTTACCGTACAGCGTAAATTTGATGACATCATGAAGAAGAACTTCAAGAAGAAATACATGGACTGGAAAGAAAAAGTCGCTGTAAAAAGAGCAGAAATTGCTCTGAAAAGAGGCTTACCAAGATAAAAAAGAAAGACGTTTCGGGTGAAACGTCTTTTTTATTGATTAAAATTTACCTGATGATCTTTTCGATACTTCCTTTTGCACAGTTAAAAGCCTCTTCCGCTTCTTCGTAAAATATCTTCATCGAGATCTCAAACCCGCTTGCCATAAAAAAGGTAACATGGCCTTCAATATTGTAGCTCAGAAAGCCAATATGATTCACATTAATAACCAATGGCTGCCCCATAACCTTTGCTCCTTCCAGTGCATTTGGCTTTTTTACGTGGATAACGTTCGACGCTTTCACATAAATCAAACCGTCTGATGTTGTTTTAATTATATAAGCCATGAACTATTTTTCTGTAAAGGTATCAAATAAAAGCATAAGAAAAAATCCCCGGAATAACCAGGGATTTAGTCAAAAGTATTAATATTTATAGTGATTGGTGTTTTTCCTGTAATTAGTGATAAAAAATATTCCCGAATTGCTCCGGGAAATATTTAAGATCCCTTATTTGTTTATTTTTTAATAGTTGCAATTAGGTATTCAACTACTATGCCAAGAATAACAAAGAACTGAAAAAAAATATTTTTTTTGTTTTTGATACCTCATTAGAAGATTTACCCTAAAAACGGCATATTTTTAGATTAGCTCACTGTAACACACCAAAAATATACATATATGAAAGCAACTGCACAATCTGAGAACATCAACTCTCACTTCAACAGGGAAGTTGAACGTCAAAAAGCTCTTAAAGCTCTGGAAAAAGCAAAAAGCATTAAAAGAAAAGTTGTTTTTCTTCCGCAGGGAGCAACAGGGAATCTAAATTATAGAGATTCATTCTAAATTTACTATCAAAAAAATGAGCTGCAGAAATTCTGCAGCTTAATTTTTTATATCAGTTTTGTAAGTTCTTCTACCAAAAGCTTTACCTGAAGCGGTCTTTTCTTTTTATCGACATCCAGCCTGTTGTAAAATCCGGTTTTCACGATCACCATCTTTTTTTCGGGAACCATGATAATGAACTGCCCTAAAAAGCCGTAAAAAAATCTGTATTGATGATCACTTTCATCATCTGCCCAAATGGTAAAGCAGAACGCATCGTTTTCTTTAGTGGGCGATAAAAGTTTTTCACAATATTCTTTGCTGATGAGCTGTTTTCCTTCCCACTCTCCTTTCTGCATAATGAATTGTCCGAGTTTTGCAAAATCTCTTGCTACGGCATGAATGCAGCAGAACGCTTTTTCAACGCCTTTTTCGTCTATACTCCATTTAGCATGCGATTCCATTCCTAAAGGCTGCCATATTTTTTCTGAAAGATAAACAGCAAGATCTTTTCCCGTTGCTTCTCTTAACGCAAGTCCTAATAATTGCGCAGCAACACTTTGATATTCATACTTTTCGCCCGGCATTTCCTTGAACCCAATTCCGAAAGCCTGTTCCGCAAGATCGTCTACAAAATACTGTCTGGAATTCTCTGCAAAAGGATGATGGTATTCTTCTTCCCAATCCAATCCCGCCTGCATCGTCATTAAATGTTTAAAAGTGAGATGTTTTCCGAAACGGCTTTCTTTGTAGTGAGGAAAAAATGTGGAAACCAATTGATCTTCGGATTCTATATATCCGTCATCGATCGCACATCCCGTTAAAACAGAAAGAACGCCTTTCGCCATTGAAAAGGAATTCATTAAAGAAGAAGCATCATGATCTTTCCAGTATTCTTCGTGAAGAAGTTTTCCGTCGTGAATTATCAGAAGAGAAGATGCTCTCGTCTTTTTTAACTCTTCCAAAACGCGTCCAGAAAGTTCCTTTTTATTGTAACTGATGTGTTTCTTCCATCGTTTCGGATGTCTGTTGCGAATAACCCGTGAAGGAAATTTTTCCTCATCGTCTATTGAGGGAGTAAAAGGTCCTTTTTTTAAATTAATGGCTAAAGCTTTAAAAATATATCCGTATCCCGAAAGAAAAACCACAGCAACAAATGCTGAAATTCCTGCGATACCTGCGGTTAGAAGTTTCCTCATAGTAAGTTTGAAAATTGATGTTCAGATAAAACCTTAATTATCAACCATTCAAAGTATATGCCGCCAATTTTATTGTTGGATTTTTTATTGTGCTGCATTATTAACAAGCAATTCTTCCATATTTCGGGTGACTTCGTTGCAGGAAAAACAGGCTTCTTTGCCATCCTGAGAAAACCATCTGCACTGCGAACGGATAGGACAAAATGATAATTCTGAATTTTTCGGGAAATTAAGATCCTGAACTTTTTTGGATAAAGAACATCTTGATTCCTCATGATTCCATTGTCCGCAGCCTTTTTCCACACATTTTCCGGTGAAACGGAATCGCTGCTCAAGGTTTTCATTCTGTTCAATAAAATCTTCTGTGACGGTAAGAGGGGTTATAAACTGTACTTTTCCGTCTTTATTGACTACTCCGAAAAGCTGCGCCCCAACTTTTCCAACGTAGCTGGGACACATCTTTTTTGAAGAGTTAAAACTAGCCTCCATAAGCTTTTATCTGATTATGGATGTCTGTAACCTGCTTGGTAATATCAATTCCTGGTTTGAAAATAATGATTCCCCATGGAAACCAGTCTTTCACTTTTAAGGGTTTAGTGAGTTCTCTGAAATTTCTGTGCGCGCCGAAAGCCTGTGTGTTGTCTACTTTGGACAGTTCGGAAAGCACTACATTCTGAATTCCCTTGTCGATGTTTTTTAATTGTTCGTCGGTAAGGTCTACGCCTTCAAGAGAAACGAAAAATTGTTTTTTGGTTGCCATAAGTGTTGGTTTTATTGGTTTTAATAAAGCAAATTTCGCCTGATAAAAATTAAATTCCATCAGTAAAAACAACAGTTCCGTATGTGAAAAATACGGAAATTAAACGCTGATTATCAATAAATTAAATTTTTAAATTTATAAGATTCTGTAAACAGGATATTGTCTGAATGTCTTTTCTTCGAAGTAGGGAGAATTTTTGTAGATCCAGTCGAGCTGAGCGGTTCCGTCATCGGCAAATTTTTTGTCGGCTGCTTTTTTAGCTTCGAATTTCTGTTTTAAATCTTTATCTTTTTTCAGCAATTCTGCGGCGGTATCCTCGAAAATGTAAGCAGAATAGTATTCTTTCTGGGCTAAAATCCCGTCGAAGAAATTCCAGTTGAAAAAGGAATCCAATGCTTCCGGTTCAAGGGTTTCAATAATATATTTTACGCCTTCCTGATCGGTCGGAACGATATAATCTCCTGCTGAAAAAGCCATTTTTTTATCCGCTTTTTCTACCGTTGTTTCGAAATGCAGATAATGTCCTTCATATGGATTTTTCACGGTTTTAAAATCATTGATTCTGTAAGATTCCACCGCAATCGTGCTGTCCTTCTGAATCGGCTTCATCTGAATTTTATTTCTTTTAAATTCCTCAATAACACGGTATTGCGACTGTGGGATGACGTAATATTTCGGAATGGTGATGTAACCTGTAGGAACTGCGGTTGTAAACAGCCTGATGTTTTTCGTGAAGGGTTTGCTTCTGTCGTAATAGAGTCTCGGTTTTCCGGAAATTTCACTGGGTTTGTATTTTCCCTCAAAACCTTTGAAATCCATGGTGGTATATTTTGCAGAATCTATTTTCCAGCGGATTCCGTACTGTTTTCCGGCTTGGTACTGTTTTAGATTTTCAACTCTGAGTTGTTTTATTTTCTGATAATCCTGATCTAAATTCTGAAGATTCACCAACATATATTTGTACGTTGCATCCACTCTTTTGTCGTATGGTTTCAGCATATGCGTTTCAGGAACGGTTCCCAAGGAATTGAACAACGAGGTATATCCTGTAGAATATCTCGGGGAATCTTCGAACGAAGCAAAGCCAACTTCAGGAATATCCCCATGAATATTAACGTAAGGTGTACTTTCGTAACCCAGTTTTTTTAAGTCTTCTAAATTTTTAGCCTGATATTTATTGTAAAAATATTCGCCTAAAACATTTCCCAGACGTTCTTTAAAAGTAGAAATATAAGTAAATGTGTATTGATAATCTGCTCCGTTACTTACGTGATTGTCAATGAAAACATCGGGTTTCAGCCACTGATAAATTTCCTGAAAACTTCTGGCATTTTTAGTATCTGCTTTAATGAAATCTCTGTTCAGATCATAATTTCTGGCATTTCCTCTGAAACCATACTGTTCCGGACCATTCTGGTTGGCTCTGGAAAATGATCCGCGATTGAGCATTCCGCTTACGTTATACGCTGAAATGGCTGCGACAATGAAATTCTGTGGTGTTTTGATTTTCTGAGTTGCCAGATTTTTCATCAGTATCATGGTGGCATCGATTCCGTCCGGTTCGCCGGGATGAATTCCGTTATTGATGAACAAAACGGCTTTGGTTTTTCTTAATTTATCAAGGTCTTTTTCGGGAAAAGGGTTGTAAATGACCACATATATTGCTTTTCCGTTGTCGTCTTCTCCTTTTTTAAGGTACTGAATGGTGTTGAAATTTTTAGCTAAATTCTGATAAAAGCTGTTCATTTCATCATAAGTAACCGTCTGATTTCCATTTCCTTTTTCAAAAGGGGTCTGAAATTGAGTCTGGGCAAAGATGAATGAAGAAGTAAGCAACAGGAAAAGATATCTCAGTTTCATTGGGTGGTATTTTGGACTTTAAAATTACTTAAAGTTTGTGAAACCTATTATTTTTAACGCGGAGACTGCAAAGATTTTATTAAAAAATTTGAAAATATTCTTCGTTCGCAAAGGCGTTTTACTCAGCAAAGATGTTGCTTTCCAGAATTGTCATTCACTTTGCTAAATCTCTTGAAGAAAGGATCTATCTCTGAATAAGCTTTTTCACTCTCCTTCTGAACTACGCTAATAAAAATGCGGTTTATATTCTTAATGACATGACCAATGTGTATTTTGCTCCTGCCGATTTTGCTGATGGCGCTGATTTTAAGTATTAAAAAAAATATCTTCCCAATTTAGAGAAGATATTTAGCGGTTTTTAGGTCTAACAGTATCTTTATTTCTGCCCTTTTCATCGGGATATAATGACGGAAGGGGATCGCTCTGCCAGAATTCTTTGGAATCGACATCCATGATTGTTAATGCTCCGGTGAATGCGGCTCCTGTATCTATATTCCATACATTCGCTTTGTTGATGGGTTCTTTACTTCCCAAATGCAGTGTCGGTGTATGACCGATGAAAATTTCATGGTATAAAAGCAGCCTTTTCGGATAGAATTCGGAGTCTTTCGCCAAAGTTTTATCCATTGCAACGGCTGTTTCCCATAATGTTCTGTACCAACGGTAATTGCTCGAATACACTTCTTTTTCGGGATCGTGCATGGACGAATATCCTGCGTGAATAAACAGTCGGTTTTTATCGTCGACATAATAGTTTTTCATCCGCTGGAAAAATTCAAGATGAACTTCAAGTTCTTCCAAAGAGAAATCTGAATAGCTTTCTACCGTACTTTTTCCGCCATTGAAAAGCCATACATCTTCACTTTTCCCGAAAGCAAGCCAGTCTTCCGTCCATGCATCATGATTTCCTTTAATAAAAATACATTCCTGCTTTTCGGCAAGTTCAATTAAAAACTGAATGATCTCCGAAGATTCACTCCAGCCATCGACATAATCTCCAAGAAAAATCAAGGTGTCGTTTTCTGTAACAGCAGCTCTTTCCAAAACCTGCGTAAATGCTTTGAATCCTCCGTGAATGTCGCCTATTGCTAATGTTCTTTTCATTTAAATCTATTTTGATAATTCGGACAAGAATCTATAATATCCATCGCCTCCGATAAGGTACGCTTTAGATGTTCAATAATAAAATGTATTGTTATTACGGTTCCCGCTCCTTTTCCAAATAATTCATTAACTTTTTCTTTTAAATCCTCTTTATCCGGAGAAAAGTCTTTTACGGCTTCATCAAATTCTTTAGCTGTCATTTCGAAATATATTCTGCATCCACAAAATCAGTCAGCCAGACTTTGTTTTCGGAAAGATAGAATACGATTCCGTCTTCGTGCATTTTTCCGGTTTCTATGGTTAAAATGACAGGTTTTCCGTGACGCATTCCGACTTTGGTTGCGGTTTCTTTGTCCTGACTTAGATGAACGTGCTGTCTGTTTCTCTTTTCAATTCCTTTTTCAAAGATGGATGCAAGATTGGTTTCTGCGGTTCCGTGATAAAGAAATTCCGGTGGCTGTTGTGGTTTCAGCGCCAGATCAATATCAATTGAATGTCCCTGATTTGCGCGGATTCTGGTTTTATCCTCGTTTAAAATAAAGCGTTTTTTATCGTTGGTTTCTACGACCTCATCCAATTCTTCCAGTGTGAAAGCACGATTTTGTTTTGCACATTTTTCCTGTAGTTCTTCCACATCTGCCCATCCGTTTTCGTCTAAATTCAGCCCGATAACTTCGGGTTTGTGTCTAAGCACCAAGCTTAGGTATTTGCTTATTCTTTTTTTATGTTGTTCGTTCATTTTTTTCATTAAATTATAAAAGTAATTTTGTCATTCCGAAGGAATCTACCCCCCTCATTTCAATGTGTTGAGATTTCTACGAAATGACATATAAACTGCTAAAAATTGATTCATAACAAATTATGGACATTCATAAATTTCTCACACAATTTCTCAATATCCTCTTTCCTCGCCAATACATCAACCCACTCTCTCGGAATACTTTCAAAACCATAATATATTCCGGCAATTCCTCCTGTGATGGCTCCGGTTGTGTCGGTATCTTCTCCCAGATTGACGGCTTTTAAAACAGCTTCAGCATAATTTTCAGAGTTCAGGAAACACCATAATGAAGCTTCTAAACTGTGAAGAACGTAACCTGATGAACTTATTTCCTCTTCCTGTAAAGTATGTAATGGAGTAACATCATAATCATCAACTTTTAATTCTAAAATTCGATGGAACCTATTCATTTCCTCCTGAGAACAAATCGGATTGTTATCCAAAAATTCTCTGACATTCCTCTGCATATTTCTGTATGCTTCCCATTTTTCTTTTTTGTTCAGGATTTCCAACGCCAGTTCAAGATAAATGAAACACGCCAAAACAGATCGTATGTGTCCATGGGTAATGCTGGAAACATCTTTCACCGTATCAAAACGTTTTTCAATGGAAAAGTCTTTGATATAAAACAGCAACGGCAAAATTCTCATTAAGGAACCGTTTCCGTTATCAAATTCCGTTGTTCCACCACATAAAGTTGGGGAAACTCCTTTACTGATTCTATGGATGGCTTGTGAAGTGGCAATTCCGATATCGAAAATAGTTCCGTGAGGTGTCCAGATTTCTTTATTATACCATTGTAAAAATTTCAGCGCAATATCTTCTAAATCATACGTATTAGTAAGACTTTCTGCAAGACATAAAGAAAGAGAACTGTCGTCGCTCCACGTTCCCGCAGGTTGACGATGCGTTCCGAAAGCTCTCATGGTTGTCACCGGAGAACGTTTCAGTTGTTCCCTGCTTCTGAATTCCACCGGAACGCCTAAAGCATCACCCACACAAACTCCGAAAATTCCGGCTTTTATTGTGTTTTCCATTATGCAAGATTTACCAGTTTATCAAAAAGCAGTTTCATTCCCTGCGTTGCGGTTTCTTTCATGACAACAGCTCTCTGTCCGTACCCGAAACCTGTTTCGTTGGGATTGATCACGATTAAAAGACAGTCATCCTTGATGTCGTGAATTAATCCCGCTGCAGGATAGACCTGTAAAGACGTTCCGATTACCAAAAATATATCGGCTTCTTTTGCCATTTTCGTAGCTTCTTTCATCAATGGAACGTCTTCTCCGAACCAGACAATAAATGGTCTTAACTGCGCTCCGTCTTCTGCTTTATCGCCGATGTTGATGTCATTTTTCTGCTCGTAAATCAGGTTTTTATCGCTGCAAGAGCAGGATTTGAATAATTCGCCGTGTAAATGTAAAATATTGGTTGAACCTGCTCTTTCATGCAGATCATCGATATTCTGGGTAATGATCTGAACTTCAAAATGTTTTTCCAGTTCTGCCAATAATCGATGTGCCTCATTCGGTTCTACTTCGTGAAGCTGTCTTCGTCTCTGGTTGTAAAATTCAAGAACCAAAGCTCTGTCTTTTCGCCATCCTTCCGGACTTGCCACATCTGTGATGCTATGATTTTCCCAAAGACCATCTCCGTCTCTGAAGGTTTTTATTCCGCTTTCGGCACTGATTCCTGCACCGGTTAATATGGTTAGTTTTTTCATTTGTTTTTTATTTTTTTTAACGCTAAGTCCGCAAAGTTTTTGTTTCAAAATGATCTCGCATATTTTCGTTCGCAAAGGCGTTTGACTCAGCAAATGAGCATTAATTTTATTCTTCTGATAATTTTCTGTAAATCTTTTCATTTTCATCATCAAAGCAGACGAAAATAACTTTTTCTATGATCTTCGATGTAAAGTTTTCCACCTCATCTATGGCAATTTTTGCAGCCAATTCTTTTGGGAACCGATAAATTCCTGTGCTGATGTTAGGAAAAGTAATGGTTTTAACATTCAGACTTTCTGCCAATTTCAATGAATTATAATAACAGTTTGCCAATAATTTAGATCCTTTTTCTTCATCTCCGTTCCAAACCGAACCAACCGTATGAATGACGTATTTTGCAGGGAGATTTCCGCCGGTTGTAACGACTGCTTCTCCTGTTTTGCATTTACCCTGTCGGTTTCTGATTTCTATACACTAATCAAGAATTTGTTTTCCTCCTGCTCTATGAATGGCACCGTCTACTCCGCCACCGCCTAATAAGGAAAAGTTGGCTGCGTTGACGATGGCATCTGCTTTAATTTGGGTGATATCGCCTTTTGTTAATTCAATTTCCATAAAATTTGCTTTTTTTCCAATCCTCAACATTGTTTGTCCAATCAGGAATTGACTCTTCATTGCAGCTTAAAATACTTATTCCTCCAACCATTGCACAAGTTGTATCTCTGTCACCTAACGCGGAAACCGTATTCCAAAGACACTCTTCAATATTGTTCCGGTATCTCGAAAGCATCCAGAGTACAATCGGAACGGTGTCCTGAGCGGTCATTTTTATTCCGTTTCCTAATGTTTTGACCAATAACTCGATGCTTGGATTTCCGTCTAAATATAAGACTTTGTTCAGTTTACTTTTCATATCAGAATCCTTCAATTCAGACTGAATTTTTTGAATAAATTCCTGCTGATTCAACTGTATCAATCCTAATTTTTCCTGAATGACAAAAGCTGCGGCTAATGCAATGGCTTTTGTACCTTCTATCGCTTCTTTGTTGGCATGGGTAACTTCACAGGACAGTTCTGCATTTGTTTTAAGCTGATCCAGATCATCATAAAGATAAGCTCCGATTACTGAGGCTCTCATTGCTCCTCCGTTTCCTATAGAACCTTGTCCTCCAAATTTTGAATAGGAAACTTCTTTCCATTTTTCACCATCCTTTACTGCTCTGAAATATTGATGCAATGAAGGTCCGTAACCTCGATTAATATCAAGATAATAATTTTGAGTAAACTCTTCCGCCAGAAAGTCCTGACTGATTTGTCCGAATTCTTCCAATGATCTGAAAACAGCAATTGCCATAATGGTATCATCCGTAAAATCCAGAGTGCTTTCAGGAATTATTCTTTGATGGATGTGCATTCTGATCATACTTTCTTCACCAAAGAAACTTTCACCAAAAGCATCACCAATGGAAATCCCCGTAAGTGATTTTGAAGCGAGTAAGAGTTTATCTTTCATTATTTTAATCTTAATTTCTTATTTAAATCTTCATCATCAAACAGCAACGGTTTTTCTTCAGGAAGAACTAAATGATCTAAATCGTCATTCAAAACAAACTGATGCTGTTCTTTAACAAAATCTGAAATATCTTCAATGAAAAGGAGGTCTTCTTTTGCAAAGGTTTTGATGAAATCATTTCTCAAACCAATCTGAATGGCTCTTCTTTCCAATTTGTTTCCGAAAGGATCGTGATCCGGATCCCACTGCAGTCTCACAGAAGATTCTTTCACCTGATTCTGCCATTCTTCTCTTGAAATTTCTAATTTTTCATTGTATGAAGAATAGACTGCATTTTTCAGATAATTTTTAAAAGCATCCATCTTCAAATGAATGGCGAGAACAGACTCCTGTCCTTCTTTTGTTCCCCAACCGTTTCGGAACATCATCCAAAGGAAGTTCGGTTTTATCCAGGTCATTCTTTCTAAACTGAATCCGCCTCCGAAATATTGATTTTTAACGGCAAAATTGCCTATTTCTTTCCGATACGACTGGTAGACAATAATTTTATCTTCATCATACTGAGCCATGATATGATAGCCTTTTTCCGGCCAATCCTGTAGCTGTTCTTTATATTTTTTTAAATTGATTTTCATGATATTTCTTCAAACGGCTTTATCATTTCCTCTTTTTTCGAGAGAATGGCAAAGACCACTCTTTTAAATTTATTTTTATACTTCCCAAGAAGATGCTTTTTGAATAATTCGGCAATTTCTTTCGGATCATTTTTGAAAACTCCGCATCCCCAAGCTCCTAAGATTAAGGTTTCATTTCCTTTATTTAAAGCTAAAGCGAGCATTTTATCGGTTCTTACATCCATCGCTCCGAAGATTTCGTGGGCTCTTTCCGGTTCCTGACGTTTTACAACGCCTGCGTTTACTGCGGGAGAGGTGATAAAATTGCAGAAAACGGGCTGATCCAGCAATTCTCCTTTATCCTTTCTGAAAACGGGAACTTTCGGGCTGTAAATCATCATATCTGTATAAAAGCATGATTCCATCGCACGGTGGGTTTCGTAATATTCCCAACCCTGAAGCAGACTGTCGTGAAGTCCGGAAGTTCTTGCCAGACTTTCTTCCTGCGCTTCGGCTCCGTTGATGAAACCACCACCCGGATTTTTTGCTGATGCAAAATTTAGGCACATGAGTTTCTCCTGATCTTCTTCCGCAGCTAACTGCAAAATGGCTTTCAGGGAACTGCATCTCCAGACTTCAAACTGAGTCTCAAATTGGGTTTCCGGAAGTTCGTTTTTTGTCATTTCCGACAGTTCTTCCGAGGAATACAAAACGGTTTCTTCAATACAGTTCTGCATTTCATTTTCTATGCTGATTTTTTCGTTGTTTTCGTTGATATAATATTTTTTAGCTAAGATTTCCAGTGTATCTTTCGCCATTCCTTTATTTGTCATTGTTAGTTTTTTAATGTTTGCCAATAGATTTTCCAGTTGTTCATTTGCTGCTTTTTTGAAGTCTTTTCCCATGAAAACTTTAGTCACTTCAATATTGCCGACAATTGCCTGATTAAATTCTTCGAGTTCTTCGGAAGGAATCCAGAGTTCGTTGTGATTTCTGGCTCCTACGTTTTGTGAGGGATATTTGCTGACTACTTCCTCAGAAACTTCAAACTTTGTAACAAAACCGAGATAATTTCCGGCTTCGTCTCGTGTGTTCCATTTTTCTGCGATTTCAGAAGCGTATTCTTCATTCAGAACGGGGTAGAAAATGGGTTGCCAGTTTAATCTTGGAGGGAATTTTTTATAATTGCTTTCGATGATTAAGAGCATTTCTTTTTCTCCGACGGGTCTGTATAAAGTTGTTGTTTTCATGCTTTTTAATTATTATTTTAAACGCAAAGTCCGTAGAGTTTTTTATTATTACTAACTGTTTCTAAGTTCGCAAAGGCGTTCTACTCAGCTAAGCTCTCAAAGATTTTTTCTACATAAGATTTCAAATTTCTGATAATACCTGATTTGTTGCGTTATCTTTATCTTTCAAATATATTATTGTTTTCATGGTTATTATTTATTTAAAACTAAAACTGCTTCATCATCAGAAAGCCGGATTTCTGCTGTTGCTCCACTGTTGAACTGTAGAAAATCCTGCTCAATTCCGTCGCTAAATATAAAACCATTATTCGGCATTAGAGATTCGATGATTAATTTGTTTCCTTTTTTCAGTTTTCCGCTGCAGATATCGGTTTGCGTCCGGATGCTTTTGAAAGGTTCTCTTACTGCAAAATACAAATCTTCTTCATTCAGCTGTGGATATTTTAATGCGGTTTCGCCTAAAATTCCGAATGCCATATTAAAAATGGAACTCAGCCAGCCTGTACTTCCTGTTTTTGTGGAAACTATGATTCCGCTGGAAGAGTGTGTTTCTTGTTTTCCGTTCAGCATGATTTTATATCGTGCGGAAGAATGTGAGGAAATTCCTACAAATAAATCATTCACTGCCCGTAATTTTTGTCCGTCATTCAGCACGGCTTCAGCAAACTTCATTTTTTTTGAACTAAAATTTCCGTTCATCACAGCTTGCACTCCTTTTAAAAAGTTTTTTGCTGTGAAGGGAAGCAAAACGCCGTCATATCTTTCGGGATCGGGATTCACCGCAATGATCGGAATATGTTTGGAATATTTGGCAACATTGGCTACCAAACCGTCCTGTCCTACCACCACAATCAGGTTATTTTCGGAGAAAATGTAGGAGGGAACAAACTCTCTTTCAATCACTTTATTTTTAATGATTTTGGAAAGCTGGGTCTGAACTTCCAGAAATGACTGACCGAATTTTTCGTGTTCATCCACATATTCCTGAAAATTTCCTCCGGAACTTTCAATATAAAACTTCGCCTGAGCCCGCGTGTTGAATCTTTCGACCAGAGACTCAAGACGGGTTTTATTTTTGATGATGATGGCGTATTCTACTTTCATTTTCTTTTTATTTAAATATTTTTTAAACCATTAAGGTTAGTTTAGAAATGAAGTTTAATTAAGAAAATCATTCTGATTTTAAGCTTAAAGCGAAGCTCAACTTAATAATTCTTAACAACTTAAATCCTCTTAATGTTTCAAAATAGTATCCAACAAATCCGGACTGATATTCAGGTTTCCAATTTTTCCGGCGTTTTCTGCCAATTCTCTAAACGCTAAAGCGATGTTATTTCTCGCATCCTGTCTTCCGCTCAAAGCAGTGAGGACTTTCCAGTCGATTTCTTTGTATGGTTTTAAGGAAGTTTCCAGAATATAACCTTGAGTTTCTGCTTCTTTCCTGTCGTTTTCCGTTTTTTGCTCGATCAGTTTTTTTCTCTGATTTTCTACAGAAATATCGGCGGCAATTTTCATTTCACGAAGGATTCTGTTGTTTTCTTCCTGCTGAACTTCGGTTTCCATCCTTTTTTCTTCAATCTGCTTTTGCTTTTCTTCAACCGCAATTTCCGTATTCAGTTCAGATTCCTTGATTTTTCTTTCCTGTTCCACCGCAAAATTTCTTCTTTCATAAATCGCTTCATCGGCTTGCTGCTGGAGTTTTTCTCTGGTTTCCGTTTCCAGGGCTCTTGCCATTTCAGGAGTGGTCTGAACGGCTAAAATATTGGCTCCCAGAATTTCAATTCCCATGCTTTTTATAGATTCGGAATCGATTAATCCTTTCAGAATATGATCTTCAATCTGTTTGGCAGAACGGATAGCATCTTTTAAATTAAGCTGATGAATGAATGATGAAGTCGCTGTCTGTGCGAGATTGATGATTCTCTGGTTCAGCTTTTCAATATCATTCTTTTTATAAACTCCTTCTCCGTCCACGGTAAAATCCAGTGTGTTGGAAAGTGCTTTCGGATCGGTCACTTTATAGCTGATCTGTCCCTGAATTTTCACGGTCTGATAATCGTTTGTGTTCTCATTAAAGATAAACGGCAGATCATTACTTCCCAAAGGAATCGCCACAATAGACGAATTGGGAGCGAAATAAAAGAACGATAAACCTCTTCCTTCTTTGGCAATCTTTCCATTTTTAAAATGAAGAACGTACGTCATAGAATCAAATTTGATGTGTGTAAATCCAAACATAGCTTTATGATTTTTAGTGAAACAATTTATTAATTTTCGTGTATTTTTTACGCAAATTATAGGTAAAATTTTTTACACTTTTATTTTATTCAGAGCAAAACACTTTTCGATATTTTTTAATGTTCCGCTTTTTCTTTTTTCATCGGTATTGAAATCAACCGCCAGAAAATGAGTGCATAGATCAATTCCAAACGTATCTCTTTCATAATTTGAAGTAAAACCTCCTATCACTTTCCATTTTTCAGCCTTTGTTTTAAAAGAATTGGCAAAATATCTCGGTCTTCTTCCAACATGAAGAATGGTTACGTTCTCTGTTTTATCTTTTAAAAATTCCATCATTAATGTATCGGTTCCCGAAAAATCTCCAATGATAAATTCACAATCATCAAGATTGAATTTCTTTAACGGTTCGATATAAAACTGCTGAAACTTTTCCCAGGATACATTTCCGTTTCCTGAAACATATATCTTTTTCATTTTAAGTCTTTAAATACATTACATCTGTTCTTAAAACATACTTTTGTCCGCAGATCAGTGTTTTCCCTTCGTGTCTCAAAGGATGATAGAAAACCAACGCAGAGCCTTTCTTCGGAGCTACAGTAAACAAGTGTTCAAATTCTGTTTCTCCGCCTTCAAAATCATCATTCAGATAGATTAAAAAGGTATAAAAGCTTTTCTCATTTTCATTTCTGATGTAGCTCCCATCATGATGCATTTTGAACTGCTGTCCCGGAGAATATTTATAAATCCTGAACATTTCATTAAATCCCGAAACTTCATCATTTTCATGAATCTGAGGAAGAAATTCAACTGCTCTTTGAAAAAGATTTTTAGCCAAATCTTCATCAAAAATCATCAATCTATCGTTGTTTCGGATTCCTTTGCTCATAACCTGTCGACCTCTCATATTAATTTTCGCTTCCTCAAAGACTTTATCCTTCGTCATTTCAATATAATGATCGCATTCTTGATCCGAAAGGAAATTTTCTATTAAAAATATCTGAGGATGGAGTTCTGTTTTTTTCATGTTCCTAATTGGTTTACGGTTATTGTGTTTTTACCCTCTTAATTCGTCTCTTACTTCCATTAAAGCAAATCCTAACAAATTTTCACCATTCCATTTTGAAGGATCTTTTGCTTTTGCATTGGTTTCCAGCATTCCGATTCCCCAGATTTTATCGTACGGACTTGCTTCTACTAAAATTGTATCGTCTGTTGAAAGCAGAAATTTTTTAAACTCTTCATTTTGAGAAAACTTTAATAGATTTCCCTGTTTCACGATTTCATATTTATGTTCGTTCCAGATTTCCGGATCAAAGTTTCTGACTTTTCTGCCTAAACTTTTTGCCTGATTCGGAGTTTCTGTTTTTAAAATCTGCTCTAAAATTTCATGATCATTAAATAATCTCGCTTTTCCGGCCATCATATAATGTTCTGCAGTTTTGTAAATGTTTCCGTTTTCTTCAAACTCAAAAGGAAACCACTGACTGAAGCATGCTTTTGTAATTTCATCTTTCACGGTATGTCCCCAAAAGAAAAGAAATTCCGGGTTTTCTTTTTGATGAAATTTTTCGATGGTATTATTTATTGTATATTTCATTATTGCGTTATTTTTACACAAATTTAAAGGAATATGATTTTATCTTCCAAATTTATTTGTGTTATTTTTACGCTAAATATTTTAATTGATTGATTTTCAGTGCTAAAAATTTATTTTATTGAAACACAAATGGCGCAAATTTTATTTATGCTTTAGATTTTGGCTAAAGCTGGTTTGGAATTTTTTTATTTAAACACAAGGGGCACAATGTTTTTCACAAAAGACACAAGTATTTATTGGTTTTTATTTTTAGGCTAAAGCCGGTTTGAAATTTTTTAATTGAAAGAACGGACTGAAGTCCGTTTCTATTAATGTTGAAATTGGGATCGTAATTGACTTGGTATGCTGATTTTATTTAAACACGGATGGCACAAATGTATTTCACAAATGGCGCAAATTTTTAATCAATTAATATAGAGGGTAAAATTTACACACATTGTATCATTCTGACACAGCTTTAAGGGATGCGAACGAAGTTCAAAGAATCTATTATTATGTTTAAAGTTTGAAGATTCTTCATTCTGCTTCGCTTCATTCTGAATGACAGCGAACGCAAAAAGAATCATTCGTTAAAATTCGTGTAAATATTTGTGCTATTGGTGTTTAAAAAAACTATTTGATTTCGAAATAAAATCCCTGCTCTTCCAGTTCCTTGTATTTTTCCTGATTAAAAGTAAAGAGTTTTCCGGGTCTTCCGCTGCCTTCTTTTTTAAGATTATTGGTTTCGTTAAGCAATCCGTAGCTCATGATTTTTTTGCGGAAATTACGGCGGTCTATTTCTTTTCCGATGATTGTTTTGTATAGGTTTTCAAGATCAGAAAAAGCAAATTCCTCATTTAAGAGATTAAAACCGATCGGCTGATACTGGATTTTCGTGCGAAGTCTTTTCAATGCAATATCAATAATTGATTGGTGATCAAAAGCTAGTTTTGGAAGCTGATTGACGCTGAACCATTGTGCATCTTCGGCATCAGAATCGGCAAACAACTCATGATACGATGGATTGACAAGTCCTAAATAAGCGATGGAAACAACGCGGTTTCGGGGATCGCGACCGACGTTTCCAAAAGTGTAAAGCTGCTCCAAAAAATCAGGCTTTATTCCTGCTTCTTCGTGGAGTTCGCGTTTTACGGCATCATCCAAGTTTTCATCATCCAAAACCAGACCTCCGGGAAGCGCCCAACCTCCTTTGAAAGGCTCGATGTTTCTTTTAATGAGAAGGATCTGAAGATCTTTTTTATCAAAATATCCGAAAATGACGGCATCTACAGCCACTTTTATATCCTGTAATTTTTTTGGAGACTTCATTGTTTTAATTTGCGTTATGAATACACAAAATTACAATTTTGAATCATCAATATCAACATAAAAATAATTATTCTTTGTAGACAATTTTTATTTAAATTTATAATCAACTTAAAACTAAACAATTATGAGAAATTTATTTTTTACAGCTTGTACCTTTTTTCTACTTTTCTCTTGTGATAAAGGCAAAACTGTGGCAAAAGCAGACTCAGATAAAACAGATTCTTTAACCAATGAAGAATGGAAACCAGTAGATTCTGCAACTGCAACAAAAGCCTGGATAGAATATGCAACTCCGGGAGAAATGCACAAAATGTTAGCAAAATCTGACGGAAATTGGTCTGGAGAAAATACCATGTGGATGGAAAACGGCGGAAAACCAATGATAAGCCAATCTGAAGTTACCAACAAAATGGTTTTGGATGGTCGTTATCAGGTAAGCAATCACAAAGGAAACTTCATGGGAATGCCATTTGAAGGAATGAGCATTCTGGCTTATGACAATTCTAAAAAGAAATTTGTAAGTACGTGGATCGACAATATGGGAACAGGAATTATGAATATGGAAGGCGATTGGAATCCGTCAACAAAATCTATTGAATTTAAAGGAAAAATGACAGATCCATCAAGACCCGGAAAAGACTGTGAGGTAAGAGAAGTTTTCACTTTCGTAGATGATAATACCCAAAAAATGGAAATGTACGGACCGGATTCTAAAACAGGAAAAGAATTTAAAACAATGGAAATCAAGTTCACGAAAAAATAAAAATATTAATCTCATAAAAAATCCGCAGAAAAATTTCTACGGATTTACTTTTATCTTTTGTCTTTTTACTTGGCTCTTTCACTAGTCATTCAGCTTCAAAACAGCCATAAATGCCGATTGCGGTACTTCTACCCTACCAATCTGCTTCATTTTCTTTTTACCTTCTTTCTGCTTTTCCAAAAGTTTACGTTTTCTGGAAATATCACCTCCATAACATTTTGCGGTTACGTCTTTTCTTAACGCTTTAATGGTTTCTCTTGCAATAACTTTCGTTCCTAATGCTGCCTGAACGGCAATATCAAACTGCTGTCTCGGGATCAGCTCACGAAGTTTTTCACACATTTTCTTACCAATGTGATAAGCGTTCGAATCGTGAATCAATGAAGATAAAGCATCTACCATATCTCCGTTGATCAGGATATCCATTTTTACAAGCTTGGAAGCTCTGAAACCAATCGGATGATAATCGAATGAAGCATACCCTTTAGAAATAGATTTCAGCCTGTCGTAGAAGTCGAAAACCACCTCAGCCAAAGGCATATTGAAGATTAATTCTACCCTGTCTGAAGTCAGGTAACTCTGGTTAACAATTTCTCCTCTTTTTTCGATACAAAGCGTCATTACAGACCCTACAAAATCTGATTTTGTAATGATAGAAGCTTTAATATAAGGTTCTTCTACTCTGTCCATCGTGGTAGGATCCATCATTTCCGATGGGTTATTAATCATAATCGGAACTTCAGGTTCTTTTTTGGTATATCCGAAGTAAGATACGTTGGGAACCGTTGTAATTACGTTCATGTTGAACTCTCTGTCCAGTCTTTCCTGAACGATTTCCATGTGAAGCATTCCTAAGAACCCGCAACGGAAACCGAAACCAAGCGCCGCAGAACTTTCAGGTTCGAAAACCAGAGAAGCATCATTCAGTCTTAATTTTTCAAGAGAGAATCTTAATTCTTCAAAATCCTCAGAGTCAATCGGATAAATTCCGGCAAAAACCATTGGTTTTACTTCCTCAAAACCTTCAATCGGCCCTGCTGCAGGTTTTTCAAAAGAAGTGATTGTATCTCCTACTTTTACTTCACGCGCGTCTTTAATTCCGGAAACCAGATATCCTACATCTCCACATTCTACCGATTTCTTCGGAACCTGCTTTAATTTCAGTGTTCCTACCTCATCGGCTCCGTATTCTTTTCCGGTTGCGAAGAATTTAATTTTTTCGTTTTTAGAAATACTTCCGTTTACCACTTTAAAGTAAGCCTCAATTCCTCTGAACGGGTTGTAAACCGAATCAAAGATCAAAGCCTGAAGCGGCGCATCCGGATCTCCTACCGGAGCCGGAATTCTTTCTACAATCTGCTCAAGCAAATGGTGAACTCCTTCTCCTGTCTTCCCGGAAACCCTTAAAACATCTTCATAGTCGCAACCGATCAGGTTCATGATTTCGTCGGTTACTTCTTCAGGATTTGCGGAAGGAAGGTCGATTTTATTCAGAATAGGAATGATGGTTAAATCGTTTTCCAGTGCTAAATATAAATTACTGATGGTCTGTGCCTGAATACTCTGTGCCGCATCTACAATTAGAAGCGCTCCTTCGCAGGCAGCAATGGAACGGGAAACTTCGTAAGAAAAATCTACGTGTCCCGGTGTATCAATAAGGTTTAAAATATATTTTTCTCCTTTGTATTCATAATCCATCTGGATGGCGTGGGATTTTATGGTAATTCCACGTTCTTTCTCCAAATCCATATCATCCAGTGTCTGAGACTGCAGTTCTCTCTGAGTCACCGTATTGGTATATTCCAAAAGACGATCCGCCAAAGTACTTTTACCGTGGTCGATGTGGGCGATTATGCAAAAATTTCGTATGTTTTTCATTTAAGAATCTTGTAATTTGCAAAGATAACAAAATGCAGGATAATTCCTTAGTGTTAATTTTGAAGAACAAAAATTTAATTTCAAGCCTTTATTAATTTCCAAAATTCACGAAATGCGGAATGTCTGTGGTAAAGCCGTTCATGGGCAAAAGGTTGTTCCGGTTGCTGTTGAAATCGAACAATGAATTATTGTCAAAAGGAACTTTTGGATAATAGGTGAAGGAAATCTGAATCCGGTTGAATACCAGAAAAGGATTATTAATGAGAACACCGATTCCTATTTTTGTATTGACGTTTGTTTTTAATAATTTTTCATCGGGCATTGCCAACCAGCCTGCTGCTGCTGTTAAGTAAGGACTGAAATGAAAGTTTTTCCAGGTTTTATTAACGAAAAGCTGAAGCTGATATCGCAGAACGAGTTTTTTTGTCCCGATATAATCTGCACTGTACACCGGAAACTCATCGCCCGCGGAGAGATTGATGCGGTCTCTGTAAGAATAGTTGTGCTGCGGATTTCCTAAGGCTAATGTGGGAGAAAAAAAGTGTCTTGCACTGGCAAACTTCCAGTCCATAAGATTCGTGAAATACGTCCCATCTAACCGGAAAGATTCGCGGTTTTGTCTGTCTTCGTTGAAGAATCTTCCGAATTGTGCTTTCACACTGAAATATCCGATGTCGGTAAAATCTCCGTATGCCACGGAAATTCCGGCATACGGAATGATTCTGTTGCTTCTTGATAAACCTCCCGCTGTAAGACTCGCCGAAGTTCCGTACGCAATATCTTCCGGAAGATCGTACTGAAAGATATTTTTCTGAACAGAGAATTTTCGCTGTATAAATCCTACAGATGCCAGAAAACTGCTGTAAGAGGTAAAGTAATCGTACTTGTCTATTGCCGGATTGTCTTTGTACTGATAATTCTGAAATCTTCCGATTAAAGCAATATTGCTGGAAACTTTTTCTGAAGTTTTTGAGGCAATGGGAATCTGGTAACCTCCCCATAAATCCTGACTGTACACTTTAATCTGAGCTTCGGGAAAAACAGTTTCGGATTCGATCGGCAGCAAAACCCGGCGCATAAAGTACTCAAAATTAAATCCTCCTGCCCATTTCGTTAAAGGAGAGAAAAAATCGCGCGTTGCACTGAGGCTGATTCTTTCATTTCTGGCAAAATCTCTTTCTCCCAAAATCTGTGCATTAATGTAGGAACCCCATAAATTGTATGCGGTGTAACTTCCGAGTAAATAATTCTGCTTTTCTTTGGAATCGTTACGGTACAGAAAACTTAAATCATGCCCCAGTCCGAGAAAATTTTCTTCGGTAACGCCTAACCCGATTTTACTTCCGGAATAGCTTGCTCTGGGTTTCAGACTCCATGAATCCAGCACTTTTACGATTACATCGATAGAATCTTTGGTGGAAGTACTGTCGGAAATA
Organism: Chryseobacterium sp. C2(2020); assembly: GCF_014218915.1. Lineage (NCBI taxonomy): Bacteria > Pseudomonadati > Bacteroidota > Flavobacteriia > Flavobacteriales > Weeksellaceae > Chryseobacterium > Chryseobacterium sp. C2(2020). The sequence continues at coordinate 44,992 of NZ_JACLCT010000021.1, read as the reverse complement.
CTGATGTTCACTCTGTTGATAAAAGGCATTGTTCTCAGCAAACGTTCAGACTCATAGATTTTCTGGGCATTGTATTCCTCTCCTTTTTGGAAAAGTAAATAATTATTAACGGTTGAAATTCTCGTATTGGAGTGAAGATGATTGGTAAACCAATCGTACCATCTGGATTTTTCTTTTTTGTCCTGAGAACCATAGCCAAAAGGATCTATGGTTTCGATTTTAATATTTCTGATGTATTTTCCGTCGTGCGTTTCCTGCACTACTTTTTCGGTGGTTGTTTTTACAGAAACGGAATCTGCTTCTCTACGAAATATAAAACGGTGAAGGAATTTGGTAAATTTTCTCTTATCTGAAAATTTTTCAATTTTATAATAGATCGAATCCTTTTTTTCCTGTGCGTGAAAAAAGAAGAAACAATTAAAAATAAGAGCTAAAATTACGATCGACTTGTTCATTTACCTTCTGAAATTCGGTAATTTTTTAGTATCAATTTACAAGCCATTAAAGTGCTGAATATTTTTTTTGCTGAGTAAAGAATCTTTTTAATTGGCAGAAAGTTTAAAAGAGAGACGCGCTGTCTCTCTTTTTTATGATAATTCATCAAAAATATCATTAAAATCGTACTCGCCTGTCATCGGATCGATGTAAATTTCCTGAGGATTATGACTCAGCTTATTCGGATTAAAAAGTAGTGCATCTGCAATTCCGCCGACTAATCCAAACATGATTCCTAATTTAACATCATATTGAGGCGGAAATAAACTTGAAGGTTTTGCGACGATGTAAAATCCTTTTTCGTTTTTTAACAGTTCCTGAAATCCTGAATAGGTATTTTTAAACGCTTTTCCGTTTTCTACATAGATAAACATTTTACGGGAAGGAATTTTCATTTTCTTTCCGTTTTCGGTTTTTACAGCCCTGTCTAATGTTCCATTTTCCCATCGCTCCAAAGTGTAGCCTTCTTCTGGAGTCTGCCTGAAAAACGAATTGTAATCCAGATAGATTCCTTCTTTCAGGCTTTCATTTTTAAAAGCAGGATAATTATTTACATAGCTTTGATAGTTGGAAATATCATCCAAGGTAAGATCATATTTTGAAGGTTTGGATTTGTATGTTTTTTCAAGATACAAAGAAAAAAAATGATGCATATTTCTCACCATCACATCGGCAACATCTCTGTGGCTGAACTTGAAAGTGGTGTCTTTTTTATACAGAAAATGATATTTACCCTCTTCTTTCACAAAGCTTTGAAGGGAAAATTTCATGGTTCCGATGTTTTTCCTTTCGTACGTTTCTTTTACAGATAATTTAAGATCATTGAGAACCAACACAAGATCCTGCTTCCCTCCTTTCAGATTGCTTTTACGGTACCATTCGGAAAAATCGTCTTCCGGACTGTTTTGAAACGAAACTTCTCTCATTTCTTTGCTGTCACCGAAAGGCAGAACTCCGATGGTTTTATCTTTTCTGTTATCAATAACAATTAATGTGTTGTAATCTCCTTTTCCATTATTGGGAATACTTCCTTTCAGTTTTATGATTTCTTTATTCTGTGCAAAAGAAACAATCAACAGACAAGTCATGGTAACTTGCAAAAACTTCTTCATCATTAAAATTTTAAATTAAAATTACTTCGTAAAAATATATTCTCCCGTAAGCGGATCGATGTAAATATTAGACAAATTTTCAGGTTTATCTCTTGCGGCTTTTCCGGAATCGAGTGCCGCACCTATCATTCCGCCGACAATTCCGCCCATCATTACACCAATCATGGCGCCGTTATTAACATTCTGAGGCGGAAACAGCTCAAGTCTTGAAGAAACTACATAATATCCTTTATCGTCTTTCTGCATTTCTAAGAAGCCAACAGGTGTAAGTCGGTATGCTTTTCCGTCTTCCACATATCCAAAAACATACTCGGCGGATAAAAGAAGATCTTCCCTGTTTTTAATCCCGATAACTTTTCCTTTTTTATTTTTATCTACATAATATCCTTCTTCCGGCTTTTGAAGAGAAAAAGATCTGAAATCTTTATACACTCCGTTTGTAAGTTCAGGAACTGTAAGATATTTGATATTTTTGCCTACGATTTCCTCATAATTATGAAGATCAGACTCAGCAATTGGAGTACTCAAAGCGATGTGCGAGTAAGAATCTTTAATTAAAGTGGAAAAAATAGTTTCTATGGCTACAGATATTACTCTTGGGATGTTGGGCGTTAATTTTGAATTGAAATCTACCGTACTGTTGTACCGGTTAATGAAATAATATTTGCCGTTCCTGTTGATAAAACTGCTGATTTTAACCTTTGCTTTTGCCAAGCCTGTGTTTTTAAAATCATCAATCCTGATTTCTTCCAACAACAAAACAATATCGTTATTATTTCCTTTGGTCTTATTATCGTTTGCAAACCAGTCTTCTACATATTTTTTGAGATCCTCATTTTCAAACTTCAACTGAACATTTTCTTTTTTGTAGGTTACAGTTCCTAAATCTTTTTCAGTTCTGTTATCAATCAGGGTTAAAGACTTTACCCGTGAGAATTTATCTTTAATACTTTGGTTGAGCTTTATATATTCAGTTTTCTGCGCTGTTAAAATACACGAAAACATTAAAAACAGAATTATCTTCTTCATCGTTAAAAATTTTCGCAAAAATATCGTTTTAATTTAAAATTAAACGACCCTCACAAATAAATTGCAAGGGTCGTCCAACATTAAAAAAATAAACTATTATGGGTTTTGTCTTGAAGCGTTATTACTGCCATTATTTCCGTGAGGTTTTCTTTCGTTCATTTTATCTCTCATCATTCCCTCAGACTGGAAAAGCTTCAAAACTTTTTGGCATGGTATTACTTTCTGCATTTTGTCTGCATATTTCTTCCTGTTATCGAGCAGCTTCTGCCCTACTTCAAAACTCTGCTGAAGCTTGGCTTTTGCCTCCTCATCCGATAAGTTTTCAGGATTAAAATCAGAATTAAACTGACTTTTTATCTGCTTCTGGCTTTCCAGATATTCATTATAAATATCGGTAAACTCTTCCTTATCACTGGGATCAATATCCAGATTATCCATCACCATATTATTCCTGAACTTCATCAGAAGATTTTTTCTTTCCTCAGGAGAAAGATTATTGATGATTTCCTTTCTCTGTTTAGGATCCATCTTCTTCCAGTCATAATCTGTCCTTTGGGCATTCAGACCAAAACTATAGATAATAAAAAGCGTAAATAATATCTTTTTCATTTTTCTTTTAATTATACAAGTCCAAATAAACGTCCTGTGTAGAATTGCTTGCCAGTTCCGAAATTTCGGAATTTGAGAAGGAATCCAGGTACTCGTTCATCTGAGCCTCATTTTGTTTCGAAACAGATGGTGAAGATTTTGGTCTTGCTTCATCTGTCGTCTTAGCCGGTTTTTCTTCTTTCGCTAAAGACTTATTGTTGTCCTGACTGCTACCTGTTTGATTGTTATTCTCAACAGAAGTTAAATCAGATTTTAAGGTTTCATAAGCAATCTGGCTTTCCGTTTTAGGCTCCTGATTGTTTGCTGCAACCTGTTGCTGTACCTGATCTGCAGAATCTCCGTTGTTGAAAACAAAAGTCGCTCCAAAAATCAAGGCAAGTGATGCCGCAGCTGCATAAGCCCAGTTAAGTCTGAAAACCGGTGCTTTTTTTACAGGCAGAACACGCTTTACAACATTATCCTGAACGGTTTCAAATAATTTTTCAGGAACGGTGTAAATATTCTTACGTTCCAATTGCTCCAGATCAAAATCATTCATTCCGCTCAATACCTTTCCCTGAATATTTTCAAACAAATTTTCGGGGACTTTGTATATGTTTTTGCGTTCTAATTTTTCCAGATCAAAATCTTTCATGCTGTTGTTTCTCAAAAATTATCTTTCGTAATTCTCTTTGATGTATTCTTCAATCTTCTGTTTGGCATAATGATAATTTGTTTTTAATGTTCCTACGGACATATCTACAATTTTAGATATCTCTTCGTAAGGCAAATCATCATAATACCGCATCATAAATACCAGTTTCTGCTTTTCCGGCAGACTTTGTATGGCGTTCTGCAGCAAAATCTGTATCTCTTCTGCATCTCCGTCTGTATTGTCTGCAATAAGATTCTGCATATGATATTCGGGATCTTCATCGGTTTTCTGCATTTTCTTCAGTTTGTTGATCTGCTGCAGCGCCTCATTGGTGGCGATTCTGTACAGCCATGTGTACAACTGGCTGTCATTTTTAAACTGATGAAAATTCTGATAAGCTTTAATAAAAGTCTCCTGCAAAGTGTCCTGAGCAAGATCTCCGTCCACAATAATTCTTCTTATGTGCCAATACAATCTACTCTGATAAGCATCCATCAGTGCACGAACTCCTTTTTCCTGAGTTCGCGGATCTTGCATCAACGAAATAATTTCCGTGTCTTTAATCTTCATAGGATGCTTTCATTGTTTTGGATTACAAAAATAACTGAAAGTTAAATTACTCCTTCAATTTTTAGTCCAAATATCAAAACTAAAAATAAGAATTATTTTAAACCTGTCGATCATCTTCTTTTTAAAGGATAACCTTATATTCTTCGAATTGCTTTATCACAGGACATTTATTATTGAAATATTGATGTGTATATTAAAAAGCAACTGTAAAATATTTATTTTTAAATCCTGTTTCAGAAAATTTAAAATTAATTAATTCTGATTATAACAACTAAGTTTCCTCTTCCAAATCATTGCAAAAACTTATATTTGTTTTATGCAAATTGTAATTATCGGTTCAGGAAATGTAGCCTATCATATGGCAAAAGCATTCGTTCAGAATAAGATTCCTTTGGCTCAGATTTTTGGAAGGAATGAGGAGGAATTAAAAAAAATCTCCGAAGAATTAGAAATCACTTATTCAACTAAAAATTTAGTCGATTCAGATTTATACATCATTGCCGTAAGTGATAACTCCGTTGAAGAGGTTTCAGAAATGATTCCCATAAAAGACTGTCTTGTTGTTCATACTTCCGGATCGTTACCCAAAGAAAGCTTAAAAGGAGATTATCGGAAGGCAAGTTTTTATCCTTTGCAGACCTTTTCAAAATCTAAGGAGCTTGATTATTCTAAAATTCCCTTTTTTATCGAAACAGAAAATGAGCAGGATAAAAAAACACTTTTTGAAATTGCTTCGAAGATTTCAGAAAACGTGATGGAAAGTACCCATGAAAAAAGAAAATATATCCATCTTACCGCAGTTTTTGCCTGCAATTTTGTCAATCATCTGTTTGCAAGGGCCAAAGAAATTTCAGATTCTCAGGAAATTCCTTTTGATTATTTTTTACCATTGATTGATGAGACTGTACAAAAAATTTACGAAATTGAGCCCCGATCTGCCCAGACCGGTCCCGCAGTAAGGAACGACAAAAGAATACTGGAGCTGCACGAACAATTACTGCATGGAGAAAGTCTGGAAATTTATAAGACAATGAATCACTCAATTCAGAAAATGTATGAGTTATAAAGAGAAATTAAAAAATATTAAAGCGTTTGTATTCGACGTAGATGGCGTTTTTACAGACGGAAGCGTGTATCTTATGCCCGGAGGAAATATGTGCAGGGTAATGAATGTTCTGGACGGATACGCCGTAGTTAAAGCATTAAAAAACAATTATTTAATCGGAGTGATCACCGGAGGAAATGATGAAATGGTAAAACACAGAATCAATTATCTGGGTATTGAAGATTATTATGCAAAATCCCACAATAAGATGGCAGATTTTGAGGATTTCAGAAGAAAAAATCATCTGAAGTACGATGAAATTTTAACAATGGGTGATGACCTTCCGGATCTTCAGATCATGAAAAGTTCTGCCATTTCTGCGTGTCCGGAAAATGCAGTTCCCGAAATAAAAGCCATTTCCGATTATATTTCGCCCATCAAAGGGGGAAGCGGAGCTGTAAGAGACGTCATCGAACAGGTGATGAAAGTTCAGGGAAACTGGTTCGACGACGATGACACACAATCTACTTAATTTACTGTAAATGAAATTATTACTAGCCTCACAATCTCCGAGAAGAAAAGAACTTTTAACCAGTTTAGGGTTTGAATTTGAAGTCGTAAAGATTGATTGTGAAGAAATTGTTCCAGAACACATCAAAGTAGGGGAGTCTGCTGCTTATTTATCTGAATTAAAAGCAGATGCATTCCGAAGTCTTGAAAAAGATGAAGTATTGTTAACCGCAGATACCGTTGTAGCCATTGATGATCAGTTTCTGGGAAAACCATCAGATGAAAAGGAAGCTAAACAGATGCTTCAGCTTCTTTCCGGAAAGACTCATCAGGTTTACACCGGAATTACCATAAAAACCTCAGATAAAACCATCACACAGACCGATGTTGCCGATGTGGAATTGGATGAAATTACAGACGATGAAACAGAATATTATATTAAAAATTACAGACCTTTCGACAAAGCCGGAAGCTACGGTATTCAGGAATGGCTCGGAATGGCAAAAATCAAAAAAATAACAGGAAGCTATTATACGATCATGGGACTTCCTACTCATTTGGTTTACAAAATTTTGAAAGAAATATAACGAGTTTCCCCATAAAATTTTATTATTTTTACAAAATCATCAATCCTACTGATAATAAAAAGTAGATTAGCGAGTTATATTTAATAATGAAAAAGAATATTTTATTCCTTTTGATACTCTGTATCGTTGCTTCATGCGCCACAAAGGTAAAAAAGCCTGAACAGCGGTCTAAGTTTATGAAAGGATTTACCACATATTACAACACGTTATTTAATGCAAAAGATGCTTTAAATAATGAGTTTGAGACCCGCGACAAAGGGCATAAAGACAATTTTTATGCGCCTTATATCCCGATTCTTACGTATGAAGATCAGCCTTTGGGAAGTGATCTGGGACAGTCTGCTGCATTTGCAGAAAACTCCATGAAAATGGGAGAGATCAACCGTCCTCAGCAAAACACGGATTCTCGTGGCGGCCGTCCTCCCGAAATGCCTTCAGGAATGCCCGGAAATCCGATGTCGGGTGCAACGGGAATGGCTACTGGAGAATCCGGTCAGCCGGAACAGAAAGGGGCTACCACACTGGAAATTGCAGAAGCAAAGGCTTTAAAAGCTATCAACAAATATTCTGTGATCCGACATGGTGAAGAGCAGAACAAGCAGATTTTCGATGCGTACATGATTCTTGCACAGGCGAGAATTTACAGAGGGAAATCTTTGGAAGCACTTGATGCGCTAAATTATGTTTTCACGCACATGAAGGATGATAAAAGACTTCCTCTGGCAAGAATTTATCAGGGTTTAGCGTATGATCAGATCAAAAACTATCATAAAGCTCATGAAACTTTTGCCAAACTGAAAGGTGACAAAATTTCCAAGCAATATGAGAAATTACTGAGTATTTACTATGCAGAATCTCTTTTGGATGCAGGAAAAAAAGAAGAAGCCATAAAAGAACTGGATAATGCTTTTGAACTGAACAGCAACAGAAAGCTGAAAAGCCGAATTGCTTATCTGAGAGGGCAGGTTCTAGAAGGTCTTAACCAGAATGAAAAGGCTCGCGAAAGCTTTATGGCTGCTTACAAATACGCCAATGATTTTGAATTTGAGGTAAAATCCCAGATCGAAATTGCCAAAACTTTCAACGGAAACGGAGATTACAGCGGAGCAAGAAAATACCTTGAAGACATCAGTAAAAAAGGAACTTACGGATCCAGAAAAAACGAATTTTACTATGCTTTGGGACTGATGGCAAACAAAGCCGGAAAAAAGGATGAAGCTCAGGAATTTTTCAGAAAATCTCTGAAGGAAAAAGTGTCTGACGGGCAAATTCGGGGTCTTGCTTACTATGAAATCGGGAAGGGCTATCTGGATAAAAATGATTACATCGGAGCCGGAGCGTATTATGATTCTGCTTTGGCGGTAATGACTTACGAACCTTCAAAAGTCCTTTTGGCAGATCAGTCTACGTACATCAAAAAGATTTCAAGAAACTATTATCTGATCAAAAAGAACGACAGTATCCTGAATCTTGCAAAAATGTCTATCGACCAGAAAACAGATTTTTTCAATAAATACATTGCTAAAATCAAGGCAAAAGAAGAAAGGGAAGAACTGGAAAGAAAACGTGCAGAAAGAAGCAAAGGTTTTGATACGGGAGATTATAATGCAACTTCCATATTTGCCAACAGCTCAAATTCTTTTGAAGATTTCGGAGTGGCAACCAAAGGTTTCTATTTCAGCAATACAGGGACGGTTTCCAAAGGAACCCAGACCTTTAAGCAAACCTGGGGAGACAGAGCTTTGGTAGACAACTGGCGTTTTTCCAAGAAAATGGCAACAATCGAAGATCTTAAAAATGATGCTTTAGGAACCACTGCCGCACCAAATCCGAGACGTTTTGAACCGGCTTTCTACATAGAGCAGATTCCGACAGATGTTGCAAAACTGGATCAGCTTAAAAAAGACAGAGATACCGCTTCTTTAGGTTTGGGAGTTATGTATCAGAACTATTTTACCAATACGCCTTTAGCTACAAAAACCCTGTATGATCTGGTGGATGTAAAACCTGAAGAAAAAGTAATGTTACAGGCTTTGTATGAGATTTTCGCCATGAATTATGAAAAAAATCCACAGGCAGCCGAAAGAGCAAAACAAATCCTCTTAAAAGACTATCCTTACACATCGTATGCAGAATTTGCAAGAAATCCTAAAAGCAGTTCTTTCGTAAAATCTTCCGCAGATGTGGAAAACCAGTACAAACAGGCTTTTGCGCTTTATGAATCTGAGAAGTTCGGGGAAAGTAAAGATCTCATTGAAAAAGCGATCCAGCAAAATCCGAAGGATGCCCTGGTTCCGAAATTATATTTGCTGAATGCATTTAACTCAGGAAAAGCAAGTGGGAAAGAGGTAATGATTCTTCAACTGGAACAGATTGCCCTGAATTACGGTAAAACACCTGAAGGCGAAAAAGCCAAAGAAATGCTTAATTATCTGAAAAGTGACCTGAGCTTCCAGGCTACCGATAATAAAGGAAATGCGGTGCCTCAAAATCCGGGAGATATGGTAAACAATGTTCCGCAACAACCGACACAGCAGAATAACGGAATCGGCAGTTCTCTACAAATGCAGGGAAATAATATGATGAATAATCCTCAGCAGAGCCAGCCGATGAACAACAGCGGAAACAAGCCGCCCAAAAAACAAAATAACAATCAGCAGCCTCCTGTGAATACAGTTCCGGCAAAACCACAATAAAAATAAAAGCGAAGAACTACTCTTCGCTTTTATTTTTTTTCTTTACTCCATGAAAATCTTTGAGATAGAAAGGCTCAAAATAAGCAATGTCCTCAAATTCTTTCTGCTCTATTTTTTCAAGTGCTTTTTTTACTAAATATTTTGCAGAAGGATAGGAATTTTCATCAAATACGGCATTAGGAAGCTGTAAAATCTCTTTTGCTTTCTTGGTTCCATCTCCTGCAAACAGTATTTTTTTGTCTTTGAATTCTTCAAAAGAAGTTTCGTCTAGAATTTTAGCCTCAGTTGCAGAAATTTCTTTGCCTGTTTTTCCGTCATAAACCGCCGTATAAACCTCCATTCGTCTCGCATCGATCATTGGTACTATCAAATCGTAGTTTTGGTCTAAAAAAGGCTCTATGATGCTTTCCATAGAATTTACCGCAATCAATGGAATTTTTAGTCCGTAGCAGAAACCTTTTGCAGAAGCTGCACCAATTCTCAATCCGGTATACGAACCGGGACCTTTCCCCAGACAAACTGCTTCAATTTCCTTCATGGAAATTCCGGCTCCTTCCAAAGCCCATTCTACGAATGTATGCAGACTTTCAGACTGTTTGTAGTTTTCAGAAACTTCTTCCGTTACACACAACAGTTTTTCATTATCGGAAATGGCTACGGAACAGTTTTTTGACGAGGTTTCGAGATATAGAATTTTCATTTTTTAAATTTAAAATCAACAACAAAATCCAAATTGATTGTTTCAGTGCAAATTTATGGCTTTATTTCCACACTTTGCCTGCTCCAGAGTTTCCAGACCGATTTCTCTTTTTTCCAGATTTCCAGCAATGCAAGAATCATTTCGAATTTCTGGCTTATGTAGGTTCCTGAAACTTTTATTTTTCTTCTCAGTGAGCAGATATTTTTATCTTTTTTAAGCTCTGAAATTTCAATCTGTTCGATCTTATCATAAATTACTTTTTTCGAGCCGAAATCTCTCTTAAAATCCGAATAGTTCTGAATCCATCCATTGGAGTGTCCGAAAGAAACATCGTCTTCGAACAAATCTAAAACTCCGGAATCGTTATTCTGTATGAGAGAATCCAGTTTTACCGTCTGAGAAAGCAGTTGTTTTTCGTCTTTAGAATACTTCTGGGCATATCCTAAAATACAACAGAAACACAGTAAGAAGAGTAAAAGTTTCATAGTTCAAAACTCAGATTATAGCTTTCTGTGGATGGTTCTTGGTTCCGCCTGAGCAGAAGGGTAGATCGTCATATCCGAAATACAGACGTGTTTCGGAGCATTGATGCAGTAAGCAATGGAATCTGCAATATCTTCGGCTTTCAGAGGTTCGTAACCGGCGTAAACCGTTGCAGCTCTTTCGCTGTCTCCTTTAAATCTTACCATCGAAAAATCTGTTTCTACCGCTCCCGGCTGAATATTTGTTACTTTGATTCCGAATTCCGTCAGTTCGATACGCATTCCTTCGGAAATAACATCTACTGCTTTTTTTGTGGCACAATAGACCACACCATTTGCGTATGTCTGTCTCGCTGCAACGGAACTGATGTTGACGATATGTCCTGAATTTCGTTCCTTCATTTCCGGAATAATCATTTTAGAAACATACAGAAGTCCTTTCACATTTCCATCGATCATAGAATCCCAATCATCCGTTTTTCCGGCAGACAAAGGATCTAATCCATGAGCATTTCCGGCGTTGTTAATTAAAACATCAATATTTTTCCATTCCGAAGGAAGAGAACCGATTGCAGTTTCCACTTCTTCAAGATTTCTGACATCGAATTTTAAACTAAATATTTCGGTAAATTCTGAAAGTTCATTTTTTACATTTTCCAGAACTTCAGACCTTCTTCCGCAGATAATTATTCTGTTTCCCTGTTTTGCCAGAAGTTCGGCGGTAGATTTTCCGATTCCGGAAGTTGCTCCGGTGATTAATATTGTTTTCATTTTTACTTTTTATTTTTGAATTGTATTATGTTTTTTTGATTATCCGTTATTAATCGTACAGCTTTTTAACGCAAAGGATCGCCAAGATTCTTTTTATATACCAACTGTTTTTAATTTCGCAAAGCTACTTCTACAAGCTCAGCATAAACTATTCACTCAGCAAAGAACTCAAAGGTTTTTCAATTATGTCAGATTACGGACAATCATTTATTAGTATAACAATTTATCATTAATACATTTAATTCAATCTTAAATTAATTTAGTTCGCGTCAAATGCTTCAAAAGCATCGATGATATGTTCTATCACCAGATTTTTATTTTCGTCGGGAAGAACGGAAATGATATCAAATCGTACTTCCTGATTTTTATTGTATTCTTCCATGAAATAATTGGCAGCCAAAACAATCAACTTAATCTTTCGTTTGTTTACGGCTTCCTGTGGAAGATTAAACACATCAGTAGAACGTGCCTTTACTTCAACGACTACAATTAAACTATCTTTTTCGGCAACCAAATCCAGTTATGCTTTTTGGTATCGAAAGTTTCTTACCAGAATTTTGTAGCCGTTTTTCTGTAAATATTCAGCGGCCAATTCTTCTGCTTTTTTACCAAAATCGTTGTGATCTTCCATTATATCGATAGATTATTTTTTATACAAAAAATCACTGTTGAAAAACTTACAATCAGTATAATTATCCAAAAAATTATTCCATACAAAGTCAGATGATATTCTTCCTTCTTATTCCAGATTTCTCTTAAACTTAATTTTTCCCCTTTCATCAAACATTTAAAGAAGACAATATACATTCCTAAAGTTCGGAGAAATAACAGATTCATATTAAAACTCAATCTTAACCTTATTCTTAACCTCCATTCTCACATTTCCACCAATAATCAACGGTCTGTTGTCTTTGATGTGTCCATTCGGGAAACCGAAAACTGTTGGGAAATCATACTTTGAAATTCTGTCGGCAATTAACTTGTAGGCAAATTCATCAAAGCTTTCTTCATATTGTTTATTTTCTTTTTCATCGCCCATATTGGTCATTCCGCCGATAATCAAACCTGAAATTTTATTAAAAACTCCGGCTAATTCAAGACTCATGATCATTCTGTCGAGAGCATAAAAGTTTTCGCCGATATCTTCAATGAAAAGAATTTTATCTTTAAAATCAAAGGAATATTTCGTTCCTAAAAGCGCATAAATCAAGGCTAAATTTCCACCGACCAACTGTCCTTCAACGTTTCCTTTTTTATTGAACTGATGAGAGGAAAGGGTATATTTAAGGTGTTTTCCTTTTAAAACATCAAAAATAAGATCGTAGCTTTCTTCGGTAACACCAAAGCTCGATGTTTTTACAGTCTGTCCGTGAATGGATGCAAAACCTTTTTTCAAGAGATAACTCTGGATTACGGTATTGTCTGAATATCCAATGTACCATTTTGGATTTTTGGCAAAGTTTTTAAGATTAAGCTGCTGAATGAGATGCTGAGAACCGTAACCGCCTCTTGAAGCCCAGACTGCGGAAATTTCGCTGTCATTGAGCGCCCAGTTCATGTCTTTTAATCTTTCCTGCTCCGTTCCTGCGTAATTGTATCCGTTTGCATATTTCGTGTAAAGATGTTCTCCCAAAATGGGTTCGAAACCTTTACTTTTAATCAGTTCGATTCCCTTTTCAAGCTGGGAAGATTCTACGGCCCCCGCAGGAGAAATGATGGCTATTTTATCACCTTTTTTCAGAGATTTTGGAAAGATTATTTTATTCATTTGTCTTTTTGTATTTTACTTCAGTTTTCTCTGCTTCTTCCAGTCTTTTATCGAACTGATTGAATTTTTTAAAGCTCTGTAAGAAGATAAAGAAACTGAATATGATGAGAATTCCGCCAACAATTCTTCTGATTCTGTTGGCTAATTTTTGGGTAAGTCTGTCATGAAACTGCTTTGCAAGGAATATTTTTACCAGATCGATAAAGAGATACGTTCCGATGACGATTCCGATGTATAAAATGAAATTACTGGTATCCGGATACTGATTTCTCACCGAAATAACGGTGACAAGCCAGAAAAGGATGACTCCGACATTCAGAAGATTAAAGAAAAAACCGTTGACGAATGTTTTAAAATAGTTCTGATTGATGAATTTTTCTTCTCCGGGAATATGCATCTTGGTTTTGGTAACCATCATCACAATTCCGTACACAAAGATCAGAATGGCGGTAATTCTGTAAAATCCGGGATGTTTATCGATGAGCGTTACAATATCTGCACTCGCATAATACGCAGCCAAAATGCACAGAAGATCTGCAGAAATAACGCCTAAATCCAGTGCTAAAGCATGTTTCGGACCTCTCGAAAAGCTGGTTTCAATTAAAAGGAAAAAAATAGGTCCTATAAAAACCAGACTCAGCATGAATCCTAAAACGATGGCAGATAATATAAGTTCAAACATTCAGTGGTGTTTTCAATGAAATAATTTCATCTATTTATACAAAGTTAGTTTTTATGTTGTAAAAAGCAAATATGAAAATGATTTGATGTTATTTACTGTAAAATATTATTATCTGTTCTAAAAATAAAAAAACTGCAATTTCTTGCAGTTAATTTTCCGGACAATTTTCATTGTAACTAAATTTAAAATCTTTTCGAATCTTCAGCCCAAAAATACCTTTTTCGAAGATATAAGTGATTTGATTGTTTCCCCACATTTTTTTATAATCAATAAAGAAACTTCTTGTCATGTAGGAGTATTCATAAGCATTATCACTTAAATAAATATAAGTTGTCTTTCCTTTTTGATGACTATATTTTCCTCCAACTTCAGCAATCATATTTTTAAAGCAATATGTTTCTTTCTGAGGATTCATTCCGGTTATATAATTAATCAGAAAAAAGGCATTTATGATCATTGGAAATGTAATTCCAAAGAAATAATTTTTACCTAAAACTCCTATTCTGATAATGTTTTTATTGATCAAAATATTACTTATAATAACCAGAAGAAGAATAATTCCTACAAACCAATAAAAATTAAATACCGTTTTAAATATTACAGTAAATACCAAAACTGCATTAAGAATACTAAAAACGATATATTTATCAATTTTAGTCATTAATCAACAATCTTGAAATCCAATTGTTTTTGAATAAGATTTGCTTTAACCACTTTGATCTGAACCTGATCTCCCAACTGATATTTTTTACCATGTCTGTTTCCGTACACGGCGTGGGTTTTTGCATCATAAGAGTAAGAATCGTCGGTTAAATCTCTTAATTTAATTAATCCTTCCGCACCGTTTTCCGGAATTTCTACCCAGAAACCGAATTCTGCAACACCTGAAATAACCCCGTTGAAAGTTTCTCCCAAATGTTTCTCCATAAATTTCACCTGCATGAATTTTATAGAATCTCTTTCCGCATCTGCCGCCAATCTTTCCATATAACTGCAGTGTTTTGCTTTTTCCTCAAGATCTGCCTTGTTCGGAGATTTTCCACCATCAAGATAATGCTGCAACAATCTGTGTGCAATTAAATCCGGATAACGACGGATAGGAGAGGTGAAGTGGCTGTAATAATCGAATCCCAATCCGTAGTGACCGATAGGTTCTGTAGAATAAACCGCCTTGCTCATGCTTCGCATCGCCAGAGTTTCGATCATATTTTCTTCGCCTTTACCTTTTACATCGTGCAATAATTTGTTTAAAGATTCCGCAACTTTTTTGGTATTCGCTAAATCCATTTTATATCCGAAAGTCGACACAAAATCTCTCAAAGATTCCAGTTTTGCCGGATCCGGATCGTCGTGAACCCTGTAAATAAAAGTATTTTGTGAAATTTCTCCTCTTTTGTTCAGAGAAACAAATTCCGATACTTTTTTATTCGCCAACAGCATAAATTCTTCAATTAAATGATTGGAATCTTTGCTTATTTTAAAGTAAACTCCAACAGGCTCGTTGTTTTCATCCAAGTTGAACCGTACTTCACTTCTGTCGAAAGTAATCGCCCCGTCTTTGATTCTTTTCTGACGCATGATTTTCGCCAATTGATCTAAAACCAGGATTTCTTCTTTAAAATCGCCGTCTTTTCCTTCAATTCTTTCTTGTGCTTCTTCGTACGTAAATCGTCTGTCTGAATGTATTACTGTTCTTCCGAACCACTGTTTTTTGATTTCAGCTTTGTCATTCAGCTCAAAAACGGCTGAAAAAGTAAATTTATCTTCGTGCGGACGCAGCGAACAGACA
The DNA here is from genome assembly GCF_014218915.1 of Chryseobacterium sp. C2(2020). Taxonomy (NCBI): domain Bacteria; kingdom Pseudomonadati; phylum Bacteroidota; class Flavobacteriia; order Flavobacteriales; family Weeksellaceae; genus Chryseobacterium; species Chryseobacterium sp. C2(2020). Next base: position 29,513 of record NZ_JACLCT010000021.1, on the reverse strand, counting down.
TCATTACTTAAAACTTCGGGAAGCATCGGTACAACACGGTCTACCAGATATACTGAAGTGGCTCTCTGATAAGCTTCATCATCCAGAATTGTTCCCGGAACCACATAATGCGAAACATCCGCAATATGAACTCCGATTTCCCAGTTTCCGTTGTCTAATTTTCTGATGGATAAAGCATCATCAAAATCTTTTGCATCTTTCGGGTCGATGGTGAAGGTTGTAATTCCACGCATATCCCATCTTTTTGCAACTTCTTCTTCATTGATGCTTCTGTCTATTTTATCTGCATCTCTTTCCACTTCTTCAGGGAATTCGTACGGCAGTCCATATTCGGCAAGAATAGAGTGGATCTCCGTTTCATGTTCTCCGGGAGCTCCTAAAACCTGGATAATTTCTCCTTCCGGATTTTTATCTCCCGGTCTCCATTCCGTCATTTTTACGATCACTTTATTCCCGTCTTCCGCACCTCCAAATTTAGGTTTCGGAACAAAAATATCAGTATTAATGGTCTTTTTATCGCAAACCACAAAACCAAAATCTTTGTGAGGAACTATCTGTAAAGTTCCCACAAATTCTGTTCTCGTTCTTTCTAAGACTTCCAGAACAGAACCTTCCAGTTTTTTTCCTTTGTATGTATAGGTTACAATTAATACTTTATCGCCCTGCAAAGCATCTTTTACGTTTTTGGAGTGGATAAAAATATCATCTTCAAGACCTTCTACCTTTACATAAGCATTACCGGACTGGTTGAAATCGATAATTCCTGTTAACGTTCCTTTGATATTAAGGTTAACAATATATTTTCCTTTTTCTGTTTCTTTAATTCTTTCGGCAGCCTGCAATCTGTGCAGTGCCTGAATCACAAGTTCTCTCTGTCTCGGATTCTTATAATCTATTCCGTCTGCAATCTGCTTATAATTATAGACCTTAGTGGAATTTTCATTCATAAATCTAAGGATCAGTCTTCCGATTTCCTTTAGTTTATGTTCATTTTTCTGACTTATATATTTTCTTTTTTTTGCCATTTTAATTTGTAATTCGTTAAATTTTCAATTCTGATATCTCAATCAGAGAGATTTAAAAATACCGAATAATCATGAGATTTTTAAATCTTAAAGTTTAGTTCACTGGTAAAAACCCATCAATTTTCCTTCCATTTATTCTACAACGGAAGTTTTAGTTTTGTATAAATTTAATACAAATATGGAGAAGAGTGGAGAAAAACCTTTTAATAATGTGTTTTTAAATTTTCTACAGGCTTGTATGGAAATAATAGATTGTAATTTCTATTGGACGCTGCAAATATACAAAATAAAAAATAAATAAGGCTTGCAAATTGATTTACAAGCCTTTATACTTTTAGCAGAATGCAATTTTGTCTACTCTGTTCTGATGTCTACCTCCTTCAAAGTCTGTAGAAAGGAATTTTTCAGCAATTTCAATAGCCAATTCCTTTGATATGAATCTTGCAGGGATCGAAATCATATTGGCATCGTTGTGCTGTCTTGCCAATGAAGCAATCTCCGGCATCCAGCAAAGCGCACAGCGAATCTTCTGATGTTTGTTGGCAGTGATCTGAACGCCATTGCCGCTTCCGCACAGCAAAATTCCCAGTTCATTTTCACCGTTTTCAACAGATGTAGCAGCGGGGTGTACAAAGTCCGGATAATCCACACTGTCTGTGGAAAACGTGCCAAAATCCTGAATTTCAAAACGTTCTGAAAGATAGTTCTTAACAATCTCCTTGTATTCATAGCCTGCGTGGTCTGCAGCAATTGCTATTTTTCTTTTCATAATACTTGTATTAAGCCTTTAATAGATTTATTCCACACAAAGTTAAGTATAATGTGGATAAGTCTTAAATTTTTGCGAGTTAATTGTGAAAACGCTTGTGGGTAACTGTTGAAAAAAGTTCTAAAACTAAAGTTTCGTAACATTGAAAAATTTTGTAATGGAATTTTGCTTTCATAGATCCTGCATTTTTTTACACAAAGTTATTGGGGAGAATTCTTGGTCTTTTCCATAAAATATTTATTAATAATAGTAAATTCTGAAAGTTACCCACAATTGTTAATAACGATGTGAAATACTATAATATCAATGCGTTACAATGTATATAAGTTGTGAATTGGCTTAAAATTAAATGTGGTAAAGTATTTCATTAAAATTTATCCCCTAAACTAACAATACTCAACAACAGTATCATTTTTCTTTTTTTAAGAGAAAAGAAATTATGTTGATTGATGAATGATGAGTCTGCGGGAAACTTTTTGAAAACTTTTCAAAGCTTGAATCGTTCTGAAAATTTTAAAATCTTACATTTGTGAAACAAAATTAGAACGAAATGAATGAACCCGACCTGCCGGAAAAAATGAAGCCAATGGATTCTCAAAGTCGGTTCACTTTACCCGAAAAAATATAAAATGTACATATGAAAACAATCAATGATTTCAATTTCAATGAAAAGAAGGCGCTTGTAAGAGTGGATTTCAATGTTCCGCAGGACGACCAACTTAAAGTAACAGACAATACGAGAATTGTTGCGGTAAAACCAACCGTGGATAAAATCCTTAAAGATGGCGGTTCTGTAATTTTAATGGCTCACTTAGGGAGACCAAAAGGAGAGGTTAAAGACGAGTTTTCGCTGAAACATATCGTAGACGAGGTTTCTGAGGTTTTAGGACAGGAAGTTAAGTTTGTGGACGAATGTGTTGGAGAAAGGGCTGAAAAGGCTGCTTCTGAGCTTAAACCGGGAGAAATTCTTTTGTTGGAGAATCTGCGTTTTCATAACGAAGAGGAAAAAGGCGATGAAGCTTTTGCAGAACAGCTTTCTAAATTAGCAGATGCATATGTGAATGATGCTTTCGGGACAGCTCACAGAGCACATGCCTCAACGGCGGTTATTGCTAAATTTTTCCCATCAACTAAATTTTTCGGTTTATTGATGGCTAAAGAGCTTGAGGCGATTGATAAAGTATTAAAAAGCGGTGAAAGACCTGTTACAGCTATTCTTGGTGGTTCTAAAGTTTCAACTAAAATTACCATTATAGAAAATATTTTACCGGCAGTTGATAATTTAATCATTGGAGGCGGAATGGCGTTTACTTTCATTAAGGCTTTAGGCGGAAAGATCGGAACTTCATTAGTGGAAGAAGATAAGTTACCTTTAGCACTGGAGATTTTAGAAAAAGCGAAGGAACATAAAGTAAAAGTTTATCTTCCGTCTGATACAGTAATTGCTGAAAGTTTCAGTAATGATGCCGACAGAAAAGAAGTAGATATTTACGAAATTCCTGAAGGATGGATGGGACTGGATGCAGGTCCGAAGTCGAGAGATCAGTTCAATGATGTATTGTTAAATTCCAGAACGATTCTTTGGAACGGACCGATCGGAGTTTTCGAAATGTCGAACTTTGCGGCAGGAACAGTTGCTCTTGGAGACAGTATTGCCGAAGCTACAAAATTGGGAGCTTTCTCTTTAGTTGGAGGAGGAGACAGTGTTGCGTTTGTGAAGCAATTCGGTTACGGAGAAAAAGTAAGTTATGTTTCTACCGGAGGAGGAGCGATGTTGGAAAGTCTGGAAGGTTTGGAACTTCCGGGTGTTGCTGCCATTAACAATTAAGAGAATTAATTTATATACTTTAAGTCCGCTTATTTTTCGGCGGACTTTTTATTTTAAGCTTGCTCAAAGTCATTTTAATTTTAACCGCAAAAGATACAAAAGACTTTATTGAATTTATTTAAAGTATTACAAAAGTCTGCAAAGAGAAAAATCTTTGATTTTTTTACTTATGTATTCTTTTTCAGTTTAAGTATTAAATTTAAGAAACTAAAGTGTTTAAATCTTTTGTTATATAAAAGTTTATTATGAAGCTTTAAAATTTTTATAAATTATTTTTAAAGTTTAAATATTGTTCTTAAAAAACGATCAGTATTTTTAATTTTCAAATACGAAGAACAAATTAACAATTTTCATTTTTGATTTACCAAAGAATAATTTGTCAATTTTTGAAAATTACCAGTGAATTGAAATTTCTACAACTAACCAAAATTTTTACTGATTCATTTTTTACTTAGTTGCTCATATTTGAGCCAATTTCAAAAATTGCCCAAAAATCAAAAAATATGATGATGATATAATGATTAAAATTTTCAAAATTCTAAAAGGATAAAAATTGAAGTTTTTAAAAACTATTGTTACTTTTCTAATTTTCAAAAAATAGAGTCAAATTTTGAGTTACTAACTTTTTACTAACAAATTTTAAAATTCTAATCTGATTTTTTCAACCTTGTGTAAAAAATATTCTGAAAATTTGAATCGAGTAGGGGAGTTGATAAAAAATAAAATCCCGGAGAATTTCCCGGGATTTTGATTTTCAAGGCTCAAATTCTGAAAAATTGATCTTCAGAAATGGCTTAAATTTCGATTTTCTACTTTTTTTCGATAATGTATATCAAACTTGAAAATTCGTTCGAAAAAAGGGCTTTTACGTTAGAAATCGTTCCGAAGATCGTTGCTTTTAGCCAAAATAGGGATGATTTTTTATATTTTTCGCTTAGCATAGAGATGTAATAAGAATCCAAAACCAAAGGTTTGATTTTTCTCATTTTCCAGTTGGGTTTTTTAGCAATCAGATTTTCCATACCGTTTTTTGAAAAATGATAGATGTGTCTCGGAACATCATACGCTGCCCAATATTCTTTATAATGTTTCGCATCGTATGAAGTAGGATTGGGAACGGCAATAATCAACAGTCCTTTGTCTTTCAGTTTACGATTGAAAATTTCGAGCATCTCGTCCTGATTTTCGATATGTTCAAAAACATGCCATAAAGTAATTGCGTCCAGACTTTTATCTTCAATGGAATGAATATTATCTAAAATAGTAGCTTTTGAAATTTTATTCTGGGCTGCTTTTCTTGCATCTGCATCCGGTTCAAAACCGAAAGTTTCGAAATCATTTTCTATAAACTTTACAAATTCTCCGGCTCCGCAACCGTAATCCAATACTTTTGATCCTTTGCTGATTCGATATAAAAGTATATTTTTTTTGTACTGCAAATTAAAGGATTGTAAAAATTTATACAATTTTTCTTTAAGACTTCCGGAATCCTGATGGTGGGAAATATAATCTTCACTTTCATAATATTTTGAAATATTGGATGGAATAGGGGAGGTCTTGAAAACTCCTTTTGTATCTGTTTCAATAATTTCAAAAATTTCCTGAGATAGAAAATGATCTTTTATTTTCATTTGATTTTTCTTTAAAATTAAAAATTAAGATATTCAGACCTTTGTATAAGCTCATAAATACCTTAATTTTTGATTGTATTTTTATGAATGTTTCACGTGAAACATTTTCGTTTTAGCGTCCTAAATAAACCAATAAAACGTTAATATCTGCAGGCGAAACTCCGCTGATTCTTCCAGCCTGTGCAATTGTTTTTGGTTTTACATTCGTCATTTTCTGCTTGGCTTCTGCGGAGAGACTCGAGATTTTAGTGTAATCGAAATCTTCCGGAATTTTAATGTTTTCCAGACGGTTCAGTTTAGCAACATTTTCTTTTTCTTTCTCAATATATCCTCTATATTTGATATTCACTTCTGCCTGTTCTCTTACTTCATCATCAAATTTAGAAGAAACTTCGTTGATAAAGTCGATTTGATCCAGTTTTTCCAACGTCATATTCGGTCTTGTAAGAATCTGAGCTGCTCTGTAAGCCTGATCAACAGGACTGCTTTCGATCGTTTCCAGAATAGGATTAATTACTCCCGGCTTTAAAGAAGTTTCCCGAAGAAAGTTCTCAAGTTCCTCACTCTGAGCGACTTTCTCATTTACTCTTTTTAGTCGTTCTTCTTTGGCTAAACCTAAATCAAAAGCTTTTTGCGTTAATCTGATGTCTGCGTTATCCTGTCTTAAAAGAAGTCTGTATTCTGCTCTTGAGGTAAACATTCTGTACGGTTCTTCTGTTCCTTTTGTGATAAGATCATCAATTAAAACTCCGATGTAAGCTTCATCTCTGTTAAGGATAAATTCATCCTGTTCCTTTACTTTGTTGTGAGCGTTAATTCCGGCAATAAGACCTTGTCCGGCTGCTTCTTCGTATCCCGTTGTCCCGTTGATCTGTCCCGCGAAGTACAAATTATCAATTAATTTTGTCTCCAAGGTATGCTTCAATTGGGTAGGAGGGAAGTAGTCATATTCAATAGCATAACCCGGACGGAATACTTTTACGTTTTCGAATCCCGGAATATGTTTCATTGCTTTAATCTGCACATCTTCCGGAAGGGAAGAACTGAATCCGTTTACATAGATCTCTACCGTTTTCCAGCCTTCAGGTTCTACAAATAACTGGTGTCTGTTTCTCTCTGCAAAACGGTTGATTTTGTCTTCAATACTCGGACAATATCTTGGTCCTAAACTTTGAATCGTACCATTGAACATTGGGCTTCTGTCGAAACCTTCACGTAAAATATCATGTACAATTTCGTTGGTATAAACAATGTGACAGCTTAATTGTTTGGTTAATTTAGGGGTATCTAAATAGCTGAATTTTTGAGGATTTTCATCTCCTTTCTGTTCTTCCATTTTAGAATAATCCAGACTTCTTCCGTCTACGCGGGGTGGGGTACCAGTCTTCATTCTTCCTGCTTCAAAGCCTAAAGAAACGAGTTGTTCTGTAATTCCAAAAGCTCTTGGTTCGCCCATTCTTCCGCCTCCTAATTGTTTGTCTCCAACGTGGATCAAACCATTAAGGAAAGTTCCGTTGGTAAGAACTACAGAACGTCCTTTGATCTCTATTCCTAATGAAGTAACCACTCCGGCAACTTTATTATTTTCGATAATAAGCTGCTTTACCATGTCCTGAAAGAAATCAAGATTGGGTGTATTTTCTAAAGCCAAACGCCATTCTTCCGCGAAAAGCATTCTGTCGTTCTGCGTTCTCGGCGACCACATGGCAGGACCTTTGGAAAGATTTAGCATCTTGAACTGGATCGCAGATTTGTCTGCTACAATTCCGGAATATCCTCCCATCGCATCGATCTCTCTTACGATCTGTCCTTTTGCAATTCCTCCCATTGCAGGGTTGCAGCTCATCTGTCCGATGGTCTGCATATTCATTGTAATAAGCAGCGTCTTTGAACCTAAATTGGCTGCTGCAGCTGCTGCTTCACATCCTGCGTGACCGGCACCCACTACGATTACATCATATATTTCTGAAATCATTTTTTTTTGCTTGTTTTAAGCCTTAATTTTTACTCTTTTTTACAAATGTTTCACGTGAAACATTTGTAAATTTTATTGTCTTAAATCTGTTCTGTTGCGCTTTATTTAGCCCCGATCACAGCATTTGTCTGAGCTCATTTTCTTTTGAAAAAAGAAAATAGCGAGTGCGGAGAGCGGGATTAAGCTCTAAAAAAAACTTAATGGTATTTTGCTAAATAATGATCTTCTTTTCCTCGCATCTGCAGTTCTTCTTCTTCTGTTTTATCTTTATATCCGCAAAGGTGCAGAATGCCGTGAGCCAAAACTCTACGTAATTCTTCTTCGTAATTTCTGGATAGGGTAGAAGCGTTGTCTGAAATGCGCTGCAAAGATACAAAAATCTCGCCGCTTATGGTCTTCCCTTTTACATAGTCAAATGTAATGATATCAGTATAGTAGTCGTGCTGTAAATAATCCTGATTTACCTTGAGTAAATATTCGTCGTCACAGAAAATATAATTGATCTCGCCCAACTTTTTTTCTTCTGAAAGAATAAGATCTTCCAGCCATTTTTTGTATTCTGTGTTTACCGATTCGGGTAAGTTTTCGTAAAAAAATTGTATCATTTCGTAATTAAAACCAGTGTCCTAAAATAACACTGAATATGCCTTTTTGATTGTTTTTAAGTGAATGGCTGAAGTTGATTTTGATCTGCCCGAAAGGAGATTTGTATCCAGCCGTTAATCCTACTGAACTGAAGTTTAATTTTACCGCATCCTCAAAAGTTATATCATTGGAAAGATTGGCAAATGAAAAGTTTCCGCTCAGGAAATAGTTTTTATTGAATTTAAACTGAAGGTCGTTTGAAATTAAAACCACATTATTGCTGTTCAGCTGAGCAAAATAAAATCCTGAAAAGCTTCTGTAGTTTACAATATTCTGTTCAAAGATTCCGCCCAGTCTGTATTTGTAGAAGTCGGGAAGGTTTTCGCCGATGGTGATTCCTCCGTAAAGATTGAGTCTGTAGGAAAACTGTTTTGAAAGAGGAAGATTTATTCTGATGTCTGCTTTTACCTGAACGAGTCTTTTTTCTACTTCAGATTTTAAAAGATCAATTACTTTTCCTTCTGCATTAATGTAAATTCCGCGGGTAGGGAAGTCTCTGTCGTTTTGCGTATCGCTTTTCAGAAATACGTACGGATTGAGAAATCTGCTGTATCTTTTATTGTCTCCGTTGAATTCTGCTTCGAAATAATCGTGACTGATTCCGCCGCCAATGGCAAATTTATCTTTCCAGATCGACTGGAGGTAGGCTTCATTTCTCAGCCAGAACCATTTGTCGATTTCGTTGTTATTGTTGCCTCTTAAACTGAAGCTCATTCCCGAAGAATAAATTCCGAAGCCCGGAATATATCCGTTATCAATAAAATAGTTTAAATAATATCGGGGTTTGTCTCCCACAACAACATCAAGGGAAAGATTTGAATTTCGGAATAAAAGTCGTTTTGCTGAATAATTTAAAAGAAGTCCGGTTTTGAAAATTTCGTCGTAATGTAAACCGAATTTTAGAAAGTGTCTTGTATCGTCTTCGGTAACGTAGAGCTTAAGGTAATTTGAATTGTTTCCGGAAATAATATCGTAATTGATGAATTTGTAATTGTTGGTGGCGACTAATTTATCAATCTGTTTATTGATGCTTCCGTAGGTTTGCAGAGAAGGAAGCCGCAGTCCCATTTTCCCTAAAACATAATTTTTACCGTAAATTCTGCTTCCTTCTATTTCGAGACTGTCGATTTTATAGACATTGGAGTAAATAGGGCTCATTTGCTGTCTGATTCTGTCGAAAGGTCTCTTGGGTAGCTGATTGAAAATATCGACGTATTTTAAGCCTTCTACGTAGCCGCTGTCGAGAATTTTTTTCTTATCATCATAACTTGTAGCCGTCATGCCTGTTAAATTAGGCTTGATGTTGATGTCGGTATATTGATATTGTCTTTTGGTATCTTTTTTAATTCCGAAATCAATGACCTGATTTAAGATGGCAATAATGCTGTTCAGATCTTCACGTTTTGAAAGATCCTGATTGAGATCTACTCCGATAACGATATCAATTCCTTTATCTTTTAAAGGTTTGGAAGGGTAGTTCACCGTCATCGCTCCGTCAATATAAATACTGTCGTTAATTTTTACAGGATCCATGAGTGAAGGAAATGCAGAACTTGCCATAATCGACTGTACCAGATCTCCTTTTTCAAAAATCTGCATATTGCCGCTTTCCAGGTTGGTCGCGACGCACATAAAAGGAATAGGAAGTTTGGAGAAATCGTCAATATTGGAAACATTTTTGAAAAGTTCCTTCAGCAGATATACATTTTTCTGTCCGGAACTGATGGAAGAGGGCAGGGTAATTTTTCCGTTTTTAAGAGGAATAGACAAAAGATATTTGTCAACGGATTTATTAAAGAAAGTTGTTTCCTGTCGTTTTGCTTTGGGATCAGTGATTAAAGAATAGAAATCGGTATCCATTACAATCTTTTCTATCTCTTTTCCGGAATATCCTGAAGCGTACAGTCCGCCGACAATGGCTCCCATACTTGTTCCTGCAATATAATCTACTTTTACGCCCAGAGAATCCAACACTTTAAGTACGCCTACATGAGAAAATCCTTTAGCTCCGCCACCTGCAAGAGAAAGTCCTATTTTGGGATTTTTCGGTATAACGAGATCTTTCTTTACCTGAGACTGAATCAGAAGCAATTGAAAGGCAAATAAAATAATCAGGAGCTTTCTCATAGGCTAATCTTTAATATAAATCCGTTTCACGCGTGGCGAAATGGAGGTTAAAACTTCATAGGTTATTGTTTTGCAGTAGTCTGCGAATTCTTTTAAACTTGGTTTTGCATTAAAGACGGTTACAGTATCGCCTTCTTTTACATTGGGGATATGATCTACGTTAATCATCATCATATCCATACAAATGCTTCCTACAATCGGAGCAAGGGTTTTGTGGATTCCTACATTACCGACCTGGTTTCCGATTAATCTTGGGATTCCATCGGCATATCCTACAGGAATAGTGGCTATTTTCGTCTGATGATCTGTTTTAAATCGACGGCTGTAACCTACTGATTCTCCGTTTTCTACCGTAGAAATTTGAGAGATTACCGTTTTAAAACTTACCACAGATCTTAACTGTTTCTGTATTTCACTATTCGGTGATTCTCCTAGCATTCCGATACCGATTCTTACCATGTCGTACTGATGATTGGTGTAATTTGTAATTCCTGAAGAATTTAAAATATGTCGGATAGGAGTGTACCCTAATTTTTCTATCAGATAGCTGGAATTTTTCTCAAAGGTTTCTAGCTGATGTAAGGTAAATTCTTTTTCATCCGGCAAATCTGAAGAAGAAAGATGGCTGAAAATACTCTGAACTTTTACATTCATTGAATTTAAAGTCTCACTTAACTGATCCAGTTCATTACCTTTAAAACCAAGACGATGCATTCCTGTTTCCAGTTTGAGGTGGATCGGATATTTTTTATCGTATCCGGATTTCTGAACGGCTTCATAGAATAATTCCAGAACTCTGAAACTGTAAATTTCCGGTTCCAGATTATAGGCGATCACGGTTTCATAACTATGCTGTTCAGGATTCATGACCACAATAGGAACCGTAATTCCTTTTTTCCTGAGTTCTACACCTTCATCAACGAAAGCGACTCCAAGATAATCTATGTGATGATGCTGTAAAAATTCCGAAATCTCATAACTTCCTAAACCATAAGAGTTTGCTTTTACCATCGCCATCATTTTTGTGGATGGCTTTAGTAAAGATTTATGGTAATTGATGTTATGAAGAATAGCATTCAAATTAATTTCTAAAACCGTATCGTGTTTTCTGAGTTCAAGCAGATCTTTAAGTCTTTCGATCTCAAATTTTCTTGCCCCTTTTAATAGAATGATCTGGTTTTCAATTTCTGTAAGGTGTTTACTTTCAATTAATTCCTGAGTATTGATGAAAGTAAAAGTTTTAGCTTTAAATAATTCACTAAATTTTGATATTTTATCACCGATCAGGAAAACAGAATCGAATTTCTGCTCGTTTACAAGCTCGGAGACTTCTTCATAGAGTTCTTTCGAATTAGAATTTACCCCTACAATATCTGTAAGAACCAGAGATTTTTTCGGTTTGTTGTATTCATTGAGAAATTGAAGAGCGGTTTTCAGAGAATCAAGATCAAGGTTAAAAGAATCATTGATGATAATATTGTTCTTAATCCCTTCAATTGCTTCAAGCCTCATTTCAACGGCTTTTAAAGCGTTGATTTTTTCGACGATCTTTTCGTTTTCAATACCAAGATCCTTTAAAACCGTTACAAGCGCCAAAGCATTCGTTAAAGTCGCTTCATCTCTCTGATGAACCGGAAAAGAAATTTCTTCGTCGAAATAATGTACCGTTACCTCTTCGTTTTTCGAAATATTGTTTTTGAAATAGACCTGATTGTATTCTTTAAAGCCGTAAGAAATTAATTTTTTACCTGAATATAATTCTTTTATCTTTTTGTCAACCAAAGGATTATCTCCGTTATAAATAACCGTTTCAGAATGTTTGAATAATTTGATCTTTTCATCAATCAGCTCCTCCTCCGATTGGAAGTTGGCAAGATGAGCAGTTCCGATATGGGTAAGCAAACCAATCTGCGGATGGAAAATATTTTCGAGCTTTTCCATTTCGTTCGGCTTGGAAATTCCTACTTCAAAAATTCCTAACTGATGAGAATTATTAATCTGAAGCAGAGAAAGCGGAAGTCCGATCTGAGAATTGAAACTCTTTGGGCTTTTTACCGTTGGAAATTCATTCCACAGACATTGATACAGCCACTCTTTTAAAATTGTTTTTCCGTTACTTCCTGTAATTCCGACGGATTTTAAATGAGCATTTTCAAAATGAAATTTAGCTAATTTTTGAAGAAATTCCACAGAATTCTCAACAATGATCCACGTAATATTTTCAAACTGCGGATGATGATGTTCGGAAATGATGACGTTTATTCCACGGTCTACCGCAGATTCAATGAACTTTTCCCCGGAATTTTTTGAAGTATTGATCGCTATAAACGCAGTATTTTTAGTAGAATAAATAATTCTGCTGTCGAAAGCTATATTCCTGATCAATGTATTTTTGTCTCCAATAATCTTCGCATTGGTGATTTCTGCGATATCCTCTGCTGTAAAGTTCATTATAAATCGTCTATGATGAATTTTTTATCTTCGTCCTGAAAATTATTATATAAACGTAATATTTTCAGATAATTTGTTTCTAATCTGTAGATAAGTGTTGTCTGCTCTGTGATTAGAATTTTATTATAATCCGGAAATTTTTCCAGTTTTTGAAATACTACTTTTCTGTCAAGAATTAAACTAATTCTGTGGTTAAGAATATGTATAAAATTCTGATATTCTTTATAGGTAAATCGAGTTCCAATATAATCTTCTATCTGCTCGAGATTCTGAAGAGCGAATTTAGACCACCTTATTTCCATACTTTTTCAGAAAACGTTCTTCAGAAACTTTCATTACTTCGTCATGTGTATGATAAATTCCGTTTTCAAAATCATTTTCAGCTTCTTTTAAAGAATTCAGGAAAGACTGTTCCGGTTCTATAATTTCCGCAATCTTCAGCAATTCCTCAGGAAGAAATTTTTTTTCTTTCATTTTTCTGAAAAACGTAGGCTCGGAAATTCCGCTTTTTTCAATGATGTATTTCATTTTGAAAGGCGAATTTTTCAGAATCTCGTCAATAGAATTGCTGATCTTTATGTAATTTTTAATTTCTAATATCATTTTCTGATAGTTTTCACTATTAAATTTTAAACAAAATTAATAATAAATTTGATATTAAATCTCTTTTTTATTCAAAACTTCATCCACAAAAACTCTTCTGCTTACCGCATCGTAAGATTCTGTTTCTCCGAGTTCTACAAGATCTTTTCCTGCGGAAGTTCTCATAGAATAATTGGCAAGATTTCCTGTTCTTCTGCAGATCGCGTGTACTTTTGTTACATATTCTGCAGTTGCCATCAGATTAGGCATTGGTCCGAAAGGTCTTCCGAGAAAATCCATATCCAGACCTGCAATAACCACTCTTATTCCGCCGTTTGCCAGTTGATTGGCTATATCCACAATGCTTTCATCAAAAAACTGCGCTTCATCAATTCCCACTACATGACAGTTGGAAGCCAGCAAAAGAATTTCGCTGGGATTTTCTACCGCCGTGCTTCGGATTTTATTCTGATTGTGCGAAACCACATCTTCATCCGAATATCGGGTATCCAGTTTTGGTTTAAAAATCTCTACATTTTGCCCTGCCATTTCAGCTCTTCTCAGCCTTCGGATCAACTCTTCGGTTTTTCCGGAAAACATTGAGCCACAAATAACTTCCATCCAACCACTTTGTTTGGAATGATTAATTGTATTTTCTAAAAACATTTGTTAAATTAGCCGTATATTTTTAACTTCAAAAGTAAGCAATTTTAACAAGATTCTTCTATGCAGAACATCCAAGATTTAAAGGAAAAGATTTTTTTTGAATCCAAGAATATCATTGGTATTTTGGATAAAATAAGCAACGTAGACGAACTTTCGTCAAAGCAGGATCTTGTGGAAGAGCTTGCCAACAGAATTTCGTTTCTGCGTCTGCTGGAAAAAAATTTAGAGTATTTCGGAAGTGAAAATTCTTCGCTGATTTCAGAAAATAAAGAAAAATTTTCTTCACCCGCTCCTTTGCAGGAACCCCATGATTTCAGCAGTGAAGTAACGGAAGAAGAAGCTATTTTCAATAATGAGCTTAATGAAATTGACGGAAGCGAATCCGGAAATTATTCAACTGAAGTCACTGAAGAAGAGGCAATTTTTAACAATCAATTAAATGAGATTGTAGAAGGTGAACTTCACGAAACTTTAGTTAATTTTGCAGAGGAAAATTCGCAGGATGAAATTCAGAATGATCTGAAAGAGAATGAAGATGTTTTCAATGCTCAGTTAAATGAACTGGATGAATATGAAACTTCTGAAAACAGTGGATCGGATCTGAATTTTGTGGATGAAGAAAGAATTCTGGCAAATTCTGAACCCGAAAATGATGAAGAAATCTCGGAAGAAATGTTTAATGACAGCAAAACGGAAGAAGAAGTTATTTTTAATCATCAGTTAAATGAAATTGATGAATTTGAAAACGAAATTTCGGACAATCGTGGAGATATTCTGAATTTTGATGAAGAAGAGAAAATTCAGAACAATTATCAGTATAAAAATGAAGAAGAATCTGAAAAAATCCCGAGTATTTTTGATGGAGAAGTTTTAGATGAAAATGAAGAAATTTTAGTGGAAGAAAATGATGATCAGTATTCTTCCCGCACAATGATGGAACAGGGCGAATTGGCGACCGATACTTCAAATGCTGAAAACATTGTTAACGAAATTAAAAATGAAGCAGTTGTTGAAGAAAAGCAAGAGCAGCCTATTTTAGCAGAAATTAATGACAGAAGAAAAATTGTTGAGATTAATAAACCTGTTTCTGAAGAGAAAGAACATTTAAAATCTGATGAAAGCTTTGAAAATCTCGAAGCCTATCATCATGATAAAAAGATAAAACTGGCAAATATCAAAGGTCTGAAAGCGGTACAGTCGCTTTTTGATGATGATCATCTTGAAAGAGATATGCCGGAAAAAGCAATTCCTGTTGAGAAAAAAGAAGAGACAGGAAGTATTTTAAAGACCAATATTCCAACCGAGTTTATGGAAGCGGAAAAGAAAAAGCCTGAGTTTAAACTCGATCTGAACGACAGGATTGCTTTCACAAAAACATTATTCGGAGGAAGCCAGACGGAGCTGAATGAAGTGGTAAATAACCTGAATAGTTTCAGAACACTGGAGGAGGCAAAAGAATACCTGAGTGATCTTTATTATGCCAAAAAATGGAGCAAAGTGGACGAATATGCACAGAGACTGTGGATATTGGTGGAAAATAAATTTTTATAAACTAAATTTTGAGCGGAATCTTATATTTTGTTCCTACACCGATCGGGAACCTCGAAGATATGACCTACAGAGCGGTAAATGTACTGAAAGAGGTTGATTATATTTTATGCGAAGACACAAGAACTTCCGGAATTCTTTTAAAGCATTTCGAGATTTCCAAGCCTTTAAAATCCTATCATTTACACAACGAGCATCAGACAACGGAAAAAGTAATTACAGATCTTAAAAGCGGTCAGAATATTGCGATTATTACCGATGCAGGAACTCCCGGAATCTCAGATCCGGGTTATTTGTTGGCAAAAGCAGGTTCCGATCATCATATTGAAATGATCTGTTTACCGGGAGCAACCGCTTTTGTTCCGGCTTTGGTGGTTTCAGGATTACCGAATAACGAATTTCTTTTTGCCGGATTTCTTCCTCAGAAGAAAGGCAGACAAACGAAGCTGAAACAACTCGCAGAAGAGAAAAAAACAATCGTTTTATACGAAAGTCCCCATAAAATCAATACTACACTGGAGCAGATAAAAGAATTTTTCGGCGAAGAAACCAAGGTTAGCTTAAGCCGTGAGATTTCCAAAAAGTTCGAAGAAACCAAACGCGGAACAATTCTTGAACTCATTGAGTTTTCCAAAAGCAAAACGTTAAAAGGTGAGATTGTTCTCATCGTAAATAATTCCATTTAATTGAAAAATTTAATTTTCGTGCTGCTTTCGTCGGTCTGTTTCGGGCAGACGGATCAGTACAAACAGATACTTTTAACAAAAAAAATTGGCAAAGAAGTCCGTTTCTATTCCAAAGGATACGGAATGATTTCTGATGCCAAAACCGGAAAATCCGGAATTGTAGATTCTCTGGGCAATATCACTTTTGAGTATCCTTCAAAAAGTGAAATTTCGCATTTATGGAAAAACAGGTTTGTTTTGAGGGTAAAGGCGGGAAATTCCAATGGAAAGACGGCGATTATTGATGCGAACGGAAAGGAAGTTATTCCGATGGATCTTTTCAAATTCAGAACCTGGGAAAATAAAGACAGGCTTATTTATTCAAAAAAAGGAAAAGACTGTGTGTACGATTTTAACGGGAAAGAAATTATCCCTTTTTCTGAAAGAATAGTTTTTGGAAGCGAAAACAGATTCTTTGTTAAAAATAACGGAGTATGGCTGATTTATGATTTTGACGGAAAACAGATTTCAGACCGTCCTTTTACCGATGATCTTCGTTTCTACAAAGGCAGGGCTTATCTTTCGAAAGGTGAAAAATCCGGAGAAGTTATTGATAATAATGGTAAAACCTTAAGCACCATTTCGGGACATAACGTAGACAATATTAATGCGTTTCCTTATTTGGTAACTTTAGATACTTCTAAAAATAAATACGGAATTATTGATGAAAAAGAAAACATCATTGCCGATGAAATGTATGAACAGGCTTTCGTGGGAAGAGAATACATTTACCTTACCAGAGAAGATAAAGTAAGTATTTTTTCTAAGAAGGAAGGGAAGGTGTATGATCTTGATTATCATTATGTAAACCCTCTTTTTAATGGGTTGTTTAAAACCTCTCAGGATCAGAAAAATCCAAAAACTGCCGTTGTCCGTTTAAACGGAGCAGTGGTTTTTCCGAAGGAATATGACAGGGTAGAAGGTCTGAACATTGCCGGAGAAAAATATCTCTATCTGAGAAAAGATGACGAAGAAAAAATTCTGGATAAAAATTTAAAAAATATCCTGAATGACGATTACCAAATCGAAAAAATATTCCCCAATACACTGATTGTCAATAAAAACGAAACCTTTTACACATTTTCTCCTAAAACTGGAAATTATAAAGAGCTGAAAGGATTTAAAGAAGTAAAGCCTTTTGAACTTTATCCTACTTTAGTCGGGAAAAACATAGACAATTTTTACGGCATGATGGATGAAAGCGGTAATGAAATTGTACCTTTTGTCTATGATGACATCACAACATTTTTGGGAGTTAACGAATTTGTGGTGAAAAAAGATAATAAATTCGGCGTTACCAACGACAAAAATGAACCTTTAACGGAAATTGTCTACGATAAGTTTTTTTCGGATAAAAAAGGCATCAGACTTACCAAAGGAAAAGAAACAGAATTCATCTACTTTACAGAACAAAAAGACAGAAGTTTTATTGATTAATTGCATAATTGGAAAATATTTGAGGTCTCTGCTGAGTGAATAGTTTATGCTGAGCTTGTCGAAGTAGCTTTGCGAACACAAGAACAGTTGGTATATAAAAGAATCTTAGCGACCCTTTGCGTTAAAAAGCAGTATGATTAATAACGAATATCAAAAAACAGGCATAAATTTTCGCTAAAAAAGTGATTTAAAATGCATTGAATAACATTTTGTAATATCTTTGCGCACTGTTTTATTTCTGTAAAATTAAATACTGTATATTAGCCAACTTTCAAAAGGCGAATACGTTATAAAGAAAAATAATTGTCATATATGAAACTATTAGAAGGAAAAGTAGCGCTAATTACGGGAGCTACACGAGGAATCGGAAAAGGAATTGCCGAAATGTACGCCGAACAGGGTGCAAAAGTAGCATTTACTTACGCCGGATCTGTAGAAAAAGCGAAGGAATTGGAAGCAACTTTAAGTTCTGTAACTCAAATTAAAGGGTATCAGTCTGATGCATCAGATTTTGATGCGGCTCAGACTTTAGTAGATGAAGTAATCGCTGAGTTTGGGAAAATTGATATTTTGGTAAATAACGCAGGAATTACAAAAGATAATCTGCTTTTGAGAATGTCGAAAGATGACTGGGATAAAGTAATGAAAGTAAATCTGGATTCTGTATTCAATCTTACCAAAGCGGTAATTAAGCCCATGATGAAGGCAAAAGCAGGATCGATCATCAACATGACTTCTGTAGTAGGAATCAGCGGAAATGCAGGACAGGCAAACTATGCAGCTTCTAAAGCGGGAGTTATTGGTTTTACAAAATCTGTGGCGCTGGAATTGGGTTCCAGAAACATCCGTTGCAACGCAATTGCTCCGGGATTCATACAAACTGAAATGACGGATGCTTTAGATGATAAAGCAAAAGAAAAATGGAACGAAGCCATCCCGATGAAAAAACTGGGACAGACCAGAGATATCGCAAATGCGTGTGTATTCTTAGGAAGCGAAATGTCTTCTTACGTTACAGGACAGACGTTAAACGTTGACGGAGGTCTGTTGACATAAAATATGAAAACGGTACAGAATATTACCTTATTCTTGTCGGTTTTACTACTAATCGGTCTGGTTTACATTTCCTTTTTTAATGTGTATCAGACCGATGATTATATCTATTCCTACGGAACAATGAAGTTGGGATTTCTGGGGAATGTCTGCGATTTTTATATGCATTGGGGAGGAAGATATTTTGGCTATACCATTAATATGCTAAATCCTGTTTCTAAAGATCCGTTCAATATAATCCCGAAAATCTATCCTGTATTTTTACTCACTTCTTTTCTTGCAGTCATTATTTTAAATTTCAGACTGTATTTTAATTATACCTTTACAGAAGCACTAAAAAAGAGCCTGTTATTTTTCTTTATTTATACGGTTGGATTAATCAGTTTACCGGAACATTATTTTTGGATCACAGGATCTAATGTCTACTTTTTACCGGTTATTTTATCAGGTCTTTTATTCTTTTTTTATGGAAAGTTTCAGCAATCACACAAAAAATGGTGGTTCTTTTTAAGCGCTGTTATCATTTTTATTCTGATGGGGGCAAATGAAATCATCGCGCTGCTTTTGTTAGGAGCACTGAGCTTTATATGTTTTGAGAAACCATCAAAGGAAAATAAAATTCTTTTAGCCATCGGAATTATCGGATTTCTTATCAGCTTTTTAGCTCCCGGAAACTTCAACAGAATGGTAAAATCTAATGATGCTTTTTATTGGATATGGACCAAAAGAGCGGCTTTTTTCACTTTTAATTTTGGCTACATTTTTATAAAAATAGTATTTCTTATTCCTTTATTTACTTCTTTGTTTTTTGAAGAACTTTCTGCCTTAAAAAGCAAAATTAACTTTATCAAAGCCTGTATAATTTGCATGATTTCATTGTTACCTTTAATGTTTTTGGGCTATCTGATCAATATTGTAGGAAGACAAAACGATAATATTGTCATCTTCTTTTTAAGCACGTTTTCTTTCATTTTACTATACAAAAAAGAGAATATAAAAAGATTTTGGTGGATCAGTTTTTTAGTCATCTTTCTGCCGGAAACAGATTTTTTCAGTCAGAGTTATTCAGGGTTTAATATAGATTATAACATGAATAATTTCGTTCAGGAAATCGCTGTAACAGATCTGAAAGCGTATGATGAAGAAATAAAAAGCAGAATTTCTTTAATTCAAAATTCAAAAGAAGACTCTTTAAAGATTGATAAAATAAGAGAAGTGCCGAAAATACTGTATTTTGATGAATTGTCTTCCGCAAAAGAAGAGAAAAAATACGTTAATGATCAGTTGGAAAAATATTTCAACAAGAAAAGCATTGTTGTAAAATAAGTGCTATTTTTCTTGAAAAACTTTGTCATAAATAAGCTTCACCTGCAAATCTCCGAATCCGAAAATTCCCAGCTCATCACGGAACTTTTCAAACACCTCACTAAAATCTGTTATGCCGTTCTGTATTAAATTTTGAATAAATACTTCAGGATTAATGTTTTGATAAGCGGTAATTAATTCAGGTAAAAAACGAAAGCAATCAGATTGAATTTCAGAAAGTTGTTTTAATTTATTTTGACGATTACTTTGATAAGCTTCCCATAAATTCTGCCCCAATTCAAGATCCTTTTGTTTAAATAAAACTCTTGAGGTTAATGTTTTTTCCAAATCAAAACGGTCAGAATCCGAAAATCCCTTCCATTGGTTTTCTTTCGATGCTTTTGGGAAAATCCTGTAGATGTTGATATTTTTATCCTTCGGAATCAGCGTTAAGCAAAACCACATATTAACCTGACAAAAAAGATCATCTTCAAACCAAAGATGTACCTCAGAATCTTCCGGAATCTGCATTATTTTATTGCATTCTGAAACCACTTTACGGTAATAATTTTCTTTTGTATCACCATAATTTTCAGCAATAAATTCTGATCTTACTTTCCAGAAAACATCCAGATTTTCAGCCTGTAAAGAACCTGTAACTAAAGCTTCTCTACAGATAATCATCTCGCCGGAAATAGTTGTTTCCTTCAATTGCTCAGCGAGACAATCACCATTTGTAATATTAAATATTTTGTTCAATTGTTACTCTTTAAATACCTGATTTTCCTGCTCCTGAACTCTGATGAAAGTCGTTCTTTTCGACAGCTCTTTCAGTTTTGAAGCTCCCACATAAGTACAGGTAGAACGAACGCCGCCTAAGATATCTTTTACCGTATCCAGAACCGGACCTTTGTAAGCTACTTTTACGGTTTTTCCCTCCGAAGCACGGTATTCTGCAACACCTCCCGAGTGTTTATCCATGGCCGTTTTTGAACTCATTCCGTAAAAAAGTCTGTATTTTTTACCGTTTTCTTCCACTATTTCACCACCGCTTTCATCGTGTCCTGCAAACATTCCGCCCAACATTACAAAATCTGCACCGCCGCCAAAAGCTTTCGCCACATCTCCCGGAACTTTACAGCCGCCATCCGCAATAATATGACCTCCTAAACCATGTGCCGCATCGGAACATTCTATAATTGCCGAAAGTTGAGGATATCCCACTCCGGTTTTCACTCTCGTTGTACAAACCGAACCGGGACCAATCCCGACTTTAATGATGTCTGCGCCGACTAACAGAAGTTCTTCAACCATTTCTCCGGTTACAACATTTCCGGCAATGATGATCTTATCTGGGAAATTTGCCCTTGCCTTTTTCACAAATTCCACAAAATGCTCAGAATAACCATTGGCTACATCAATGCAGAGAAACTCGATTTTTGGATGTCTTTCGAGGATGGTTTTTATTTTTTCTTCATCGGCTTTTCCGGTTCCTGTGCTTAATGCGATATACTGATAAATGTTTTCAGGCTGAGAATCTAAAAATTCTGACCATTCTTCCACAGAATAATGCTTATGAACTGCTGTGATGATTTTTTCTTTTGCCAGTTCTACCGCCATTTCAAATGTTCCCACCGTATCCATATTCGCAGCAATCACGGGAACGCCCTGCCATTTTTTTCGGGTATGTTTAAAGGTAAATTCTCTTTCAAGATCAACTTCAGAACGGGATTTCAGGGTAGAACGTTTCGGACGGAACATTACATCCTTAAAACCCAGTTTAATATCATATTCTATTCTCATAATTCGGATAATTATTTTAATTAAAATTATGAAAAAGATTGATTCTAATCTTTATTTAAAAGGATTTTATAAATTATTTATGATTGTCTGTTATTTGTTATAATTGGAAAAAGCTTTGAGTTCTTTGCTGAGTGAAACGCCCTTGCGAACTTAAAAACAGTTAGTATATAAAGAATCTTTGCGAGTCCTTTGAGTTAGAAAAAAAGTATGATTAGCGGATAATCAAAAATTATTTAATACAATTTAAATCTTGATTCAGAAGCTTACTAAATCATAAATACGATCACAAAAATCGACATATGAAGCTGAAGCATTAAGAAAATTACAATTTATTCCGTTAAAAAATTCCCACTGTTTGAAGCGCGAGGCAAATTTTTAATCAAAAGACCCCAATTGAATTCGCGCAAGTTTTGGGAATTTTAGGAATGAATTTTAATTTTTAGCATTCAGATTCAAAGTCTTGAACTTTTCGTTCTTTTGTTTCAAGACAAAAGAACCACATATAAATTTAAAGAAAAGCGAATAAGTTTTAATTAAAAACAATACTTTTGAAACCATGGAATTTCCTGTGACACTTCATATTTTAGGCAAAGAAGTTTTACTGCATCCCGTTACGGAATCTTTAGGGATTTTTATAGGAATGCGGTATTATACTTTTGCCAAAAGAAAAGATAAAGAGAAATTCAGCAGTGTCAATTCATTGCTGATTCTTATTGCTGCCACTCTGGGCGCGCTGCTCGGTTCCCATATCATTGGTTCGCTGGAAAGACCTTACGATTTGATGAAAGCTGAAAATGTTTGGATGTACATCTGGCTGAATAATACCATTGTGGGAGGTTTGGCAGGTGGTCTCATTGGAGTGGAGCTTATGAAGAAAATTATAGGCAAAAAAGAAAGTACGGGTGACAAAATGGTTTATCCTTTAATTACCGCTATGTTTATAGGAAGGATCGGATGTTTTTGTACAGGGATTTACGAGGAAACTTACGGATTACCAACACGTTCAATGTTCGGAATGGATTTAGGAGATCATATCAGCAGACATCCCGTCGCTTTATACGAAATGTTCTTTTTATTGATTTTTTTTATCGCACTGAAATATTTTCAAAAGAATTATACATACAGATCCGGAGTTTTATTCCAGCTTTTTATGCTTTCTTATTTCTCATTCAGATTCATACTGGATTTTATTAAGCCTAAATTTAATATCATTTTGAATCTGAGCACAATACAAATCGTATGTTTATTAGTGATCATTTACTATATTTATCTATTGAAAAAAAATAATCATGAAATTATTAGAAGTCGGTAATTTTGGAAATAGCGAGCTTAACGGATTGGGAATCTTATTTCTTTGTCTGGGACTTATCATCTTTGCAATTTCCATTTTAATTGCCATCATCATCGGAATTATGTCTGCGGCAAGTTCTGAAAAAAAGTACAGTTTTAAAGTTCCTTTGATCGGAATTCTTATCGGAATTCTTACGTTTATTGCGGGAGGATGCATCTGTGGTTTTAGCCTGTAAAAACGAAATTATGCCAGTAAGAAATTATACGTATTACGATTATACCATAAGTCTTTGTCCGGAATGTCTGAAAAGAGTCGGAGCAAAAATTATCATCGAAGACGAAGCGGTTTTCATGACGAAAAGATGTCCGGATCACGGATTTTTCAAAACTAAAATTGCTTCTGATGTTCAGTATTATAAAAATATCAGAAACTACAATAAAGCGTCAGAAATTCCGGTACATTTTGGAACCGATGTAGAATATGGCTGTCCTTATGATTGTGGTTTATGTGTTGATCATGAACAACATAGCTGCCTTTCTATTGTGGAAGTAACAGATCGGTGCAATCTTACCTGTCCTACCTGCTATGCGATGTCTTCGCCACATTACGGAAGCCACAGAAGTCTGGAAGAGATCGAAGCCATGTTTGATGTTATTGTTAAAAATGAAGGCGAACCGGATGTTGTTCAGATCAGTGGGGGAGAGCCGACAATTCATCCGGAATTTTTCAAAATCATGGATATTGCGAAGTCGAAACCCATCAAACATTTAATGTTAAATACCAACGGGGTAAGAATTGCCAATGATCCCGGTTTTGCCGAAAAACTGGCAACGTACGCTCCTGAATTTGAAATTTATCTTCAGTTTGATTCCTTTAAACCGGAAGTTCTGGAAGATTTCAGAGGAAAAGATTTAACAGACGTACGAATGAAAGCATTAGAGAAATTGAATTCTTTAAATCTTTCGACTACCCTCGTTATTGTTCTTCAGAAAGATAAAAATATTGATGAAATCGGAAAAATTATTGATTTTGCCCTTAAACAGAAATGTGTCCGCGGAATTACCTTTCAGCCTGTAGAAATTGCAGGAAGAAACCGCGAAGATTCTGCTCATGAAAAAATTACTTTAACAGAAGTAAGACAGGAAATTCTCAATCAGTTTCCTTTGCTGAATTCGGATGATATCATTCCGGTTCCGTGTAATCCCGATGCTTTGGCGATGGGATATATTCTGAAACTGGAAGGCGAAACGATTCCTTTAACACGATACATCAATCCTGCTGATTTACTGAACAATGAAACCCGGAATACCATTGTTTACGAACAGGATACCGGATTACAGATGCAGCTTCTGGATATTTTCAGCACCGGAATTTCTGTAGATAAAGTAAAACCTAAAGTTAATCAGTTATTGTGCTGTCTTCCTGACGTTTCCGCACCCAATCTGGATTATGATAACCTGTTCAGAATTATCATCATGAACTTTATGGATGCGCATGATTTTGATGTCCGCGCTGTGAAAAAATCCTGTGTTCACATTGTAAATAAAGACCTGAAAATGATTCCTTTCGAAACCATGAATTTATTTTACCGTGATGATAAAAGCAAATATCTGGAGGAATTGAGGAAAGAGGATAGAGTTTTGTTTTAATTTCTTTCAACAAATTTCACCGCTATTTATGAATTTTTTGTATTAATAATGATATAGGGAAATGGAGCGTTAAAAAAATTACTTCTGTGAACGTTAAAAAAATTCTACTGTTTGAGCGCGAGAGGACTGTTTGAACCGAAGAACAAATCTTGAATTCGCGCGAGTTTTAGAATTTTTAGAGAACAGAATTAATTTTTAGCGAAAGTTCCCAAGTCTTGAATTTTTCGTTCTTTTGTTTGACGACGTCGAATCTTCGATTTCAAGACAAAAGGATAATAATAAGGCGTAAATTTTTTTACGCCTCAATATTTATGTTTAATCAAAATTCATCACCTCATTCAGCGTATTCATATACTCGTAAGCTGTAAGATCGAATTTCACCGGAACAATAGAAATATATCCATTTGCTAAAGCGGTTTCATCGGCATCTTCAGATTCGTCCATATTGTTGAAATAGCCGGTAAGCCAGTAATATTTTTTTCCGTGAGGATTTACTCTTTCATCAAAGCTTTCTTCCCATTTTGCGTGTGCCTGTTTGCATACTTTTACGCCTTTTATTTCCTCTTTCGGAAGTTTCGGAATATTCACATTTAAAACAATTCCTTTCGGCATTGGGTTTTCCAGAGTTTTTCTTACAATATTCTGAATATATTCTTTCGCCTGTGTAAAATCTGCTTCCCAGCTGAAATCCAGCAAAGAAAATCCGATGGCGGGAAGACTTTCTACCCCCGCTTCAACAGCAGCAGACATCGTTCCCGAATAAATAACATTGATGGAAGAATTTGCTCCGTGATTAATTCCTGAAACCACAATATCCGGTCTTCTCGGAAGAATTTTGTCAAGAGCCATCTTTACACAGTCAACAGGAGTTCCGCTGCACGAAAAATCCTTTTGCGGACCGTCGAGATGTACTTCTTCGTAACTTAAAGTAGAATTTATGGTAATCGCATGACCTTTACCACTTTGTGGAGAGTTGGGCGCTACAACAACTACTTCTCCGATTTCGTTCATAAAACTGATAAGATTTCTGATTCCCGGTGCTGTAATTCCGTCGTCATTCGTAACCAGAATAAGTGGTCTTTCCATATTAAATTTTTAATTGTAACAAATATAGCATAAAGAGTTTCTTCGGAAAAACTTTGCGTTTAATTATTGTATGAAATGTTTATGCCTTTTTATTCATTTTTGCGAAAACTAAATTTAAAAACTAACAATTCTCTTTTTTAAAAAACAATTTTAACAGAGAAAATGTATTGGAAAACGGATTTTGATAAAATTCCTTAAAAGTAACAGATATTTAGAAATAAGGTATTAAATTTGATAGTTTGTAACGGAGAATAAAAAATAACTACTTATTACAATACTTTTTTAAAATTAATAAAAATACATTACAGATTTATGTGGAAAAATTTTAAGCTAAATAAATTTTTACTCCTAATTCCATTAACAAGTCTAATGTTTTGTTTCAACTCGCCAAAGAATGATGACGAAAAGATGCAGACGATAATGGTGAGCGTTAAAAATACACTTTCTTATTTGCATTACAGCCCAAAACCCATTAATGATGCCTATTCTAAGGATGTTTATAAGCATTATTTTGAAATGGTAGATCCGGGAAAAAGATATTTCATTCAGTCCGATATGGATGAGTTCGGCAAACACGAAACGAAACTGGATGATTACATCAACCAGGGAGATCTTACTTTCTACAAACTTACCATCGACAGATTATACCAGAGAGTAGACGAAATCGATAAAATTACGCAGGATATCTTCAGCAAGCCGATTAATCTGGAAGAAGATGAAACGCTTATTTTAGAACCGAAAATGAAAAAAGTTCCGGCAAACAAGCAGGAGCAGTATAACGAGTGGAAGAAATTCATCAAATACAATATCCTTCAGGAAATTGAATCGATGAACAGCAAAGAAGAAGCTCAGAAAGAGAAAAAAGATTCTGTACAGAAATATAATCTGAAAGATACCATAAAATATCAGCCTCTTGCGCCGGATCAGAAGCTTAAAAAAGCAACCGATGAGGTGAAAGATCTTGTAAAAGAAACCTTTACGAGATTCAAAAAGAGAAAGAAAATGGATTGGTTTACAGTGTATATGAATGCCTATACAGAAGTTTTCGATCCGCACACCAACTATTATTCTCCAAAGGATAAAGAAGATTTCGATACCAATTTCACAGGAAAAGTAATCGGAATCGGAGCCATTATTCAGGAGAAAAAAGGAAATCTTTATCTCGGAGCTTTAACGATAGGCGCTCCGGCGTGGAAATCCAAGCAGCTTTCCGAAGGAGATAAAATTTTAAAAGTAAAATCTAAACCGAAAGAAGATGCCGTAAATGTTGTGGGAATGCTTTCTGATGAAGCGGTAAGACTCATCAGAGGAGAAAAAGGAACTCCGGTTACTTTAACCGTTCAGAAAAAAGACGGAACAATAAAAGAGGTTACCATGATTCGTGAAGAAGTGGCAATTGAAGATACTTTCGCAAGAAGTATTATTATCAACTCTCCGAATGGTAAAAAATACGGATTCATCAATTTACCAAGCTTCAACGCAGATTTTGAAAATCCCAACGGAAGAAATGCTTCTGATGATATTAAAAACGAAATCATCAAGCTTAAAGCTCAGGGAATAGAAGGAATTGTTCTGGATCTTAGAAACAACGGAGGAGGTTCTTTAACGGAAGTGGGAGACATCATGGGACTTTTCATGCAGGCAGGACCTTATGTTCAGGTAAAAGACGGAAACGGGAAAATTCAGACCTTAAAAAATAAAAATGAAACTCCGATCTGGACAGGACCACTGGTGATTATGCAGAACGAACTTTCCGCTTCAGCTTCAGAAATTTTAGCAGGTGTGATGCAGGATTACGGAAGAGCGATGATTATCGGTTCGCCTCAATCATTCGGAAAAGGAACCGTGCAGACTTTTGTGGATCTAAACAGATTCTTAAACACAGAAGACGATTTCGGATCTTTAAAACTTACCATCCAGAAATTCTACAAAATTACAGGAGAATCTACCCAGAGAAAAGGAATTGTTTCAGATATTCAGATGAAAGATCTTTTCACATATGCTGAAGTAGGAGAAAGATATGATGATTATGCTCTGGCTTGGGATAAAATTCCTTCTACAAGCTTCCAGAAGCTTAATTATTTCAACATTCAGGCGTTGGAAAAAGCAAGCAACGACAGAATGGCTAAAAATGCAAAATATCAGTTGCTGTTAGAATCCGCTCAGTGGAGAGAACAGCTGGATAAAGAAGAGACCATTACTTTGAATATCAATAAATTCAATGAATTGATGAAGCAGAGAAAAGCACAGATCGAGAAGTTCAAGTCTCTTACGAAATTTGAAAACGGCCTTCAGTTTACTTTGTATCAGAATGAAATTGAAAGAGAGAAAAAAGATGAAGCCTTCAAGAAAAAATCTGAAATCTGGATCAAAAATCTTAAGAAAGATCTTTACCTTCAGGAAGCAATGAACATCATTACAGACATGAGTGTAAAATCTTAATATTCAGATCGAAATATAAAAATACCGCTAACAAAAAGTAGCGGTATTTTTTATTTAATTTGCTGTATATTTTTTCACTCAAAATTTTATTTATATAATTAACTTCTTATATTTGAGAATATGTTAACTATAAATTCGATTCTCTTTGTTGCTTTGCTAAATACTTTTTCGATTCAACAAATAGGTATTAATGCTTAGGAAAAGCTTCTATGAAATGGAAATGTTATCATATTAATAATTAAAAACAAAGGATGAAAAATAATTTAGACAATCTTTCAAACTTTATATTTTATCAGACAGATGATGGTAAAATTAGTGTACAGGTATTTGTTGATAATGAGAGCGAAACTATTTGGGCTTCTCAAAAAGCAATGTCGGAAATTTTTGATATTAACGTAAGTGGAATTACAAAGCATCTTAAAAATATTTTTGAAGAAAATGAGCTGTCTGAAACAGGCAATGTGCAAAAATTGCACATTGCTAACTCTACAAAACCAGTAAATTTTTATAGTTTAGATGTGATAATATCTGTAGGATACAGAATAAACTCATATAAAGCAACTCAATTTAGGAGATGGGCAACATCAATTTTAAAAGAGTATTTAATAAAAGGATTTGTTTTAGATGAGGAAAGACTAAAACAAGGAAATCAATTATTTGGTAAAGATTATTTTGCTGAATTACTTGAAAGAATAAGGGAAATTCGTGCGAGCGAAAGACTTTTTTATCAAAAGATTACAGATATTTATGCAACATCTGTTGATTATGATCTTCAATCTCCCATTACGAAAGAATTTTACGCGACAGTTCAGAATAAACTTCACTGGGCAATTCATAATCATACAGCTGCAGAACTGATTAAATTGAGAGCTAGTGCAAATAAACCGAATATGGGATTAACATCCTGGAAAAATGAGAAAAAGGGAGGTAAAATATTAAAGACGGATGTTTCTGTTGCTAAAAACTATTTGAATGAAGAAGAATTGGGAGAATTAAACAGGGTTGTCACAATGTATTTGGATTTTGCGGAAAATATGGCTAAAAGGCAAAAAGAAATGAAGATGGTAGATTGGATAGCTAGATTGGACAGTTTTCTTTCATTTAATGAATACGATGTTTTAAAAAATTCAGGAAAAGTTTCTGCAACTATAGCCAAAAGGTTAGCAGAAAATGAATACGAAAAGTTTAGAATAATACAGGATAAAGAATATAAGTCTGATTTTGATAAAGTTATAGAAGAAATAAGAGTAACAGGAAATGTTTCTGAAAAAGCAGAGCCTAATAAGCAAAGTTTGGAGAATTTGGAAAAAAATGATGATTCAAATTAAAAAAAAGAACTAGTATTTAATCAGCACAAAGAATAAAACAAGGCTGTCTAAAAGTCAAATTATTTTATTTTGACACTATCCCGTAAAGTGTGTAAGTAGAAAAGTTAGGCTTGGATTTTATAATCTGAGCCTTTTTTCAAAAATAAG